>ONJG01000057.1 GCA_900318105.1 uncultured Eubacteriales bacterium | reverse complement strand
CTCCCAGCCTCCGAAATCGACCATTGTGCCGCCCTCTGCCACATGTACATCATATAACTGTGTGCGTTTAAGGTCTGCCATCTTTTTATCCTTTCTCCTTACATAGAATTTAAACAATAGAGTAGTTAATAATCCGTAAAAAAACAGGACACAACAAGTTCGTTCATTGTGTCCCAGTAATCACATAAGAATCGCGTACGATTTAATATGCATCCATACCCTCCGATTACCACTTCCCTATGTGTCATCAAGTGGATGACATTACTCAAAAATTATATCATCCATCGGGGGTTTCGGCAATACAAAAGGTCTATATGTCGGCGTCGCAGCTGCATCACTTAAGCGGAGCGCCTGCCGCTTTTACCGCAGCCCTTGCGAGCTCAGCAGTCGGATCTATGGTCGGAAGCGCGGTCTCCCCGATGACATCAAAGGCGATGGGAAGTTCCGTGCAGCCGAGTATCATTATCTCAGCGCCTTTGGATTTGACATCATCCACCACGCCGTTTATATCAAGCGCCGAGAAGTCCATGTTTCCGGCTTTGACATAATCATAGATGAGGCTCATGACGACTTTCTGCATCTCTTCCGAAGGATATACCGCTTCGATGCCCTCTCCCTCGAGGGCTTTTTCGTATATGCCGCTCTGGCATGTGCCGTCGGTTGCGAGGACAGCGGCTTTCTTGATTCCTCTTTCCTTGAGCCGCGCCGCAGTCTCGCGAGGCATATGAAGCACCGGTATGGACACTGCGCCGCAGACATCATCGTAGAAATAATGCGCCGTATTGCAGGGCATGATTATGAAGTCCGCTCCCGCAGCCTCAAGTCTCTTTGCGCTCTTTATCATCTCAGGGCGCGGATCGTCTCCGCCCTTCAGAATCGCGGCGGTCCTGTCTGCAATTCTCGTATTGCAGTCGGCTATTACAGGCACATGCTCCTGATCTTTATCCGCTTTCGTATTATCAACAATTTTAATCCCGAGGTCGTATGTGGCCATCGGCCCCATGCCTCCGAGTATTCCTATCGTTTTGTATTCGCTCATGTTTAATGTTCCTTTTTTACCGCCTGCCATTGCCTGTCACACGGGACAGGGCTTTCAGAAGAGGCCCGGACACGATGCCGAGGACTATTCCTTTTCCGATTGCCGTCACCATCCTGATGGCAATCATGCCTGTGATGATGGTCGGGTAGTAGTAGCCGTATATCTTCGAGTCAGCGTAAATTGCTCCTGTGTTCAACAGGCAGATCAGAATCTCGCATACGAGGAAAACAATCAGCAACTGCTTTTTGTTGTTATTGAAGTTTGACCTTTTGGCATAGAGCCCGGCCACAAATCCCACCACCACGAATGGCAGTATCCAAAGCGCTGTCGTTGCAGTTATGCCATAACTCAACAGCTGATACAGAAATATCCCCACGCCCGCAACTATCATGCCGTCCACGGGGCCATAAATAAGAGCCGCAACCAGGATGGGAAAATCCTCCAGTGATATCTTCATGACATCGCCTATCCTGATTGACGTGAAACCAAGTACCACAGCCATGGCTGCCAGTATGGCATCCACGGTCATCTGCTGCGTGCGGTTTCGTCCGTCTCTCGTCCCAATACTTTTCCCGGACATAAAAATCTCCTTTCCGGCAGTAGCCTACCATAGATTGCAAGTGTAACTATTGCCACAAAGAAGCATCTGATGCGGCAACGGATGCGGATGAGGCACCGCGGGCCGAAAGGCCCTTCGTCCGCAGACAACTTCCCATCCTGCGGCACTTAACGCGCAACATCCTACTTCGCCTGAGTTTTATTTGTAAGCCAATAATAACAGTTAGTATATTGCACCGTCAATTAAAAGCGGATATAGTTGAGTAGATGGATGAGAGCTCAGGAGGGACGAGAATGACAAAAGCAGACAAATACCTGGTAAATGACATACACAGTATTCTGGACAACGGATACAAGGACGAGAATCCCCGTCCGAGGTACGAGGATGGCACGCCGGCGCACACCATAAGCGTCAATCACGTTATGAGAAAGTACGACCTGTCTAAAGGTGAATTCCCCGTGTGCACCCTGCGCAGGCAGGCGTGGAAGACCGGCATACGCGAGATATTCACCATCTACCAGAGGCCCACAAACGTCCTCTCCGAGATGAGGAAAATGGGCGTTACATGGTGGGATCCGTGGGATATAGGCGACGGCACCATAGGTCAGAGATACGGCGCCACCGTCAAGCGCTACGACCTTATCAACAATCTGATCGCGGACATAAAAAAAGACCCGTACGCGAGGCGCAAGGTCGTGTCCCTCTGGCAGGAGGCGGACCTTCATGAAACAGCCGGCCTGGCTCCATGCGCATTCCTGACGATATGGAATGTCAGGGGCGAATACCTCGATATGGTGCTCGTCCAGAGGTCCGGCGACATGCTGACTGCATCGGGCGCAGGCGGAATAAATGAGATTCAGTATGCTGCCCTTCTCATGATGATAGCCAGGGTCTGCGGCCTCAAGGAAGGCGTCTTCACCCACTTCGTGGCAAACGAGCAGATATATGACCGTCACATGGAAAATGCAGATGAGATGCTGCGCCGCGCGGACGAGGCTGAGAAGACTCATGATGAGAATGCTCCGGCACCGAGGCTGGTGCTTAACAAGGATGCGGGCTGCGAGTTTACGGACATCACACTCGATGATTTCGAGATGCTGGACTACGAGCCCATGCAGCCTCAGCTCAAATTCGAACTCGGAATTTAAGAGGAGTTTTAAATCAAAAGATGCATAGATAGCTGTTTTTAGGCTGTCTATGCATCTTTTGTTCGTTTTCTCTCATATCAATCCGCAAAAAAGCTTGTGTTTGCAGGCTTTGTAACAGAATATAAGAAAAAATAACAGAAAAAAGATGCACATCACAGTCAATTTTACTCTCGTTTGCATCTTTTCTAAAAAAGTCCCACTCGATTATTATAGGCACTTCTGATGGCTCCTGCCATGTAGAGTGAGCCGAATGCTATCGCTGGCTCCGCCCCGTGCAGGGCGTATGCCACGGCTATATCGGCATCACCGAATGCCTCCGCAGGCACTCCTTTTGATTTTATAATGCGGACGAGTTCATCCGCAGATAAAGCTCTCTCGCTATCCGGATTGAGGCAGAAGCATTTCTTTGCATAAGGCAGCAGTATGTCCAACGCCTTCTCGTAATCCTTATCCCTCAGCATGCCTATGATGAGCGTCAGCTTCCTGCCGGGCAGGTAACGGTCCAGCGACTCAGCCACCGCCTCAGCGCACTGCGAGTTGTGGCCTCCGTCCAGTATGAACACGGGGTTGGTCCCGAGAATTTCAAATCTTGCGGGCCACTTTGCATCTGCGAGTCCTGCCGTAATGGCTTCATCTGAAATCTCCCATCCGAGCTCCCTCATTTTTTCGATAACAGTCAGGGCAACCGCGGCATTTCTGAGCTGGTATTCGCCGGCCAGTCCCAGCTTATATTCTTTATCATCCCAGCAGAAAGTCTGTCCGCTGAGATCTGCATGCATCGCTTTCATCCTGCCGAAGTCCGTGATTGTAAGTTCGCAGTGCTTCTCCCCGCAGACCTCTTTTATTATGTCTGTTACTTCGGGGACATTGGGATACAGGACCACTTTTGATCCCGTCTTAATGATACCCGCCTTGGTCCTCGCGATTTCCCCGAGTGTGGTTCCGAGATAGTCGGTATGGTCGAGCCCGATATTGGTCAGGACGGCCACATCCGGCGCCTTTATTACATTGCTCGCATCAAACTCGCCACCGAGTCCTACCTCGAGAACTACGATGTCGCATTTCTGCTCCTTGAAATACAGCATGCCTATGGCGGTGACTATCTCAAAATGACTCGGCTCATCCTCCATTTTATCGGCGCAGATTCTCACTCGCTCCGTGATTCTGCAGAGATCCTCTTCGCTTATCTTTACCCCCGATACCTGTATCCTCTCTCTGAATTCCTCCACATATGGCGATGGAAAAAGACCCGTGCGACAGCCTGCAGCTCTCAGCACCGACTCGATCATCGCAGATGTCGAGCCTTTGCCGTTGGTTCCTCCTATGTGCACGAACCTAAGCCCATCCTGAGGATTTCCCAGCATATTAAGAAGCTCGCGCGTACGAGACAGCCCGAGCTTCCATACATTTCGTCTTACCGAATTAATGTAGTCCAGTGTTTCTTGGTAGTTCATCTATTTCTTGTATGCGTAGTAGTATGCGCACGGCACGATTACCGCGCCGCCTATGATGTTGCCGATTGTAACAGGGAGCAGGTTTCCGATGAGGAAAGCCCCGATACCGACATCCGCTCCGAGGAACATCCCGAGCGGTATGTATGTCATATTGGCTATGCTGTGCTCAAAGCCCGCAAAGACGAACATCATAATCGGAAACCATATGGCAAATATCTTTCCGATCAGGTCCTTGGCACCTGCCTGCATCCAGCATGCGAGCACCACGAGGATGTTGCAGCCTATGCCGCGGAGCACTGCCGCTCCGAACGGAATCGAAGCCTTGGCACTTGCTATGGCCATAGCTCTTTCTCCTGCGGCATCTGCGAAGAGTCCGCTCTTTGCAAGGAGCAGTGCGAGCAGGACGGAACCTATGAAGTTTCCGATATATACCACGCACCAGTTCCTCAGCATCTGCCCCCACGTGATTTTCTTGTCCATCAGGGCCAGTGTCAGGAGGTTGTTGCCCGTAAAGAGCTCTGCTCCGCAGAGTATGACCATCATAAGGCCTACCGGGAAGAGGGCCGCTCCGACGAGCTTGGCCATCATAGTTTGAAATGCATCTCCGCCCGCGGCTGTAGCCAGAACGAAAACGTCCGCGCCGAATCCGATAAAGGCTCCGGCGAGCATCCCGAGCACGAGCATCTTTCCTATCGAAAGGCTCGCTTTCTTCACTCCATTGTTAATCCAGATTTCTGTTATCTCTGCAGGTGTATTTACTCCCATACCTATTCTTCCTATTCTTTTTTAACGAGCATAGGTGTAATTCGTCAGGGACGTTCGCACTCAGGCTTCGACCCAGCGTCCCTAAGCTCTGTCTTCGCTGGCGCTCGTCAATCGCTAAGGGCCGGGGCCTCAGACTGCCCTGCCGAATTCACCTATACTCGCTTCCCTCATCTTTATTTATAGTAAGTGTCGAATATTTTGTCGGCGCGGGCGGCATATTGTGCGAGCAGTTCGTCGGCGCGGGCGTCGAGCTCTGCCGCGTGCGCCCTGTCCTTCATGAGGCGCGTATTGACTTTTACATTTACGGCCGCGCCCTGCATGGCGCCCCTGCATAGTGCAGCGCCCGTGGCTGCGTCGGATACCGCGAGTCTGGAGCCTTTGACCGCGAACTCTTCGAGCAGTTCTATGGCCTTTGCGCAAAGCTCCATTATTTCAAGCGGAGTTGCAGCCGCGTCCCTGAGACACTTCTCCATTATCTCATCGCGGCCCGGTTCATCCTTTGGGATGCTGTATGCATCAGCCAGAGGCATGAACATCTCGGCATCCTTATTGATGCATGCGATGAGGGCGTTTGAGACATTGCGGGTCTCTTCCATCAGGGATTTAATGTCCTCTTCGACATCCGCATATTTCTTCTTACCCAGGGTCAGAGAGCCCACCATGCTGCCGAGTGCAGCACCGAGGGCTCCGGCGAGGGCTGATGCTCCGCCGCCGCCCGGCACAGGCTCGGATGATCCGAGCACATTTATGAATTCTTCTACTTTTAATTTATCCATTACTCAGAACAGTCCTGTGATTACTCCGTTTTCGTCCACGTCTATCTTTTCGGCCGCAGGTACTTTCGGAAGTCCCGGCATGGTCATAATGTCTCCGGTGTATGCCACGATGAATCCCGCTCCTGCAGAGACTTTGAGGTCTCTGACGGTGAGTCTGAAGTCGTCCGGTGCACCGAGCAGGGTCGGGTCGTCGGAGAACGAATACTGGGTCTTGGCCATGCATACAGGGAGGTTTCCAAATCCCTGCTTTTCAAGCTGCTTGGCTTTCTTCTCCGCAGCAGGCAGCATCAGCATATGCTTTGCATGATAGACCTTGTGGGCTATTGCGTTTATCTTTTCCTCTATGCTGAGGTCGAGCTCGTAGGCATATCTGAAGTCATTCGGCTCTTCGCAGAGCTTTGTGACAGCCTCTGCGAGTTTGACGGCACCCTTTCCGCCCCTGGCCCAGTGCTCTGAGAGTATCGCTTCGACTCCTCTTTCTTTGCACTTTCTCTCGATGAGTTCGAGCTCTGCATCTGTGTCTGCAGAAAATGCGTTGATTGCTACAACGCACGGAAGTCCGAAGACTTCCCTTATGTTATCCACATGCCTGAAGAGGTTCGGAAGTCCTGCCTCCAGGGCCTCGAGGTTTTCCTTTTCGAGCTCCCCTTTCGGCACTCCGCCGTGATATTTAAGGGCTCTTGCGGTGCCGACCACAACCACAGCATCAGGATGCATGCCTTCGTGTCTGCACTTGATGTCGAAGAATTTCTCCGCACCGAGGTCAGCGGCAAATCCGGCTTCGGTCACCACATAGTCTCCGAGCTTCAGAGCCATGCGCGTGGCCGTAAACGAGTTGCAGCCGTGAGCTATATTTGCAAAAGGTCCGCCGTGCACGAGCGCCGGTGTTCCTTCAAGTGTCTGAACGAGATTTGGCTTGAGCGCGTCCTTGAGAAGCGCTGTCATGGCGCCCTCGGCCTTGAGATCGCGCGCCCTTACCGGCTCATCGTCATATGTATATCCGACGATGATGTCTCCGCATCTTTTCTTAAGATCGACTATGTCCGATGCGAGGCAGAGAACAGCCATGATTTCGGATGCGACAGTGATGTCGAATCCGTCCTCTCTCGGAACGCCGTGTGCCTTTCCTCCGAGTCCGTCCACGATGTGGCGGAGCTGACGGTCGTTCATGTCAACGGCTCTCTTCCATGTGATCTTCTTTGAATCTATTCCGAGGGAGTTACCCTGCTGGATGTGGTTGTCCAGCATCGCTGCGAGCAGGTTGTTTGCTGCTCCTATGGCATGGAAGTCTCCCGTGAAGTGGAGGTTTATGTCCTCCATCGGAACGAGCTGGGCATAGCCGCCGCCTGCCGCTCCGCCCTTGATTCCGAATACGGGTCCGAGTGATGGCTCGCGGAGCGCGGCCACCGCGTTCTTACCTATGCAGCGGAGGCCGTCGGCGAGGCCTACCGAAGTCGTGGTCTTGCCCTCGCCCGCAGGCGTCGGCGTAATAGCGGTCACGAGTATCAGTTTGCCGTCCTTTTTATTCTCATTGTCTTTCAGGAATGAATAGTCAATCTTGGCTTTATAGTTGCCGTACTGCTCTATGTACTTCTCATCGATGCCGGCGATTTTCGCAATCTCCGTTATCTTTTTCATCTTGCATTCCTGAGCGATTTCAATATCTGTCTTATATGCCATCATCACACCTCTTTACCTAAGTGATTTCTTTGCTGCATCCACCGTGTGCTTCATGAGTATGCTGCTGGTGACAGAGCCTACTCCTCCCGGCACCGGCGTGATGGCTCCCGCCACCTTTTCTGCGGAGTCAAAGTCCACATCTCCCGCGATGCCGCCTTTGTCCTCATCCCAGTTAATGCCGATATCTATCACGACCTGTCCCGGCTTTATATAGTCGGCCGTCACGGACCTGAGTTTGCCCGCTGCCGCTATCAGTATGTCGGCTTCTCTTGCGAGCGCCGCGACATCCTTTGTCTTTGTGTGGCAGTTTGTGACAGTCGCATTTTCCTTCATCAGCATCATGGCCACGGGCTTTCCTATAACAAGGGACCTGCCTATGACGACGGCTCTCTTTCCGCATGGATCCACTCCGTAGTGATGGAGTATCTCCATGGCGGCTGCCGCAGTGCACGGAGGATAGCCTATATCCGCTCCCGTGAACACGCCCGCCATCGAAATGTCCGTGCAGCCGTCCACATCCTTTGCTGCGGGTATAATCGCCCTGGCCTTTGCATCATTTATATGCGCCGGAAGAGGCCTCATCATCAGCACCGCGTGGACTGAGTCATCGCTGCAGACCTCGCGGAGCGTGTCCAGAAACTCATCCTCGCTTATGTCCGCGGGAAGAGCACAGCTCTTTATGTGCACTCCGACCTTTTCCGCCCTCTTTACGGCGGCTCGTTCGTATGCCATATCGCCGCTGTTTTCTCCAATCCTGACTATGGCCAGGGTCGGGGTCAGGCCTTTATCATTCAATTCCTTTACATCTTTTGCAAGAGTCCCGCAGATTGCATCTGCAACCGCTGCACCCTTTAAAATATCTGCCATTTTTTCTCCTGAGCAAAATCTTATGAAAAGGCACTTAGCAAGAACTAAGTGCCTTAACTCCGCATATATTACTATACCAAATGTGAACCAAACTATAAAGTATATATTGCTCTTATGCTGCCTCGGGGATTACTCCTCCGTCGGTGCAGGTGCCGGTTCTTCCGGTGCCTTTTCGATCAGCTTGATCTCCTTGAGCGTGGAGTTATCCTTGACGTATTTAACCTCGACCTTGTCGCCCTTCTTCGGGAAATATCCGCCGGCGATCTCAGTGGCGTCATTCCCTTTGAGCTCGATGGTCTCACCCTTGACCTCGATCTTAAGGATTTTCTTTTCCGCGTCGCCATCCACGATGACTCCCTGTGCGCTGACTATAACCTCTTTCGGAGGTGTCGGTTCTGGTTCGGGTTCCGGTGCGGGCGCAGGTTCCGGTGCCGGTGCAGGTTCAGGCTCGGGCTGTGGTTCGGGTTCCGGTGCAGGTGCGGGATTTTCCTCCCATGTGGCATTTACGGTAAGATCAGCTGTTATGTTGCTGAAGTCCGCATCCCAGCCCTTGAACGTGTAGCCTTCGCGTGTCGGATCTTCCGGTGCCTCTGCGGCTTTTCCTTCCTCTACATCCTGCTCAGAGAGAACATTTCCCTGGCCGTCTGTAAATGTTACTTTGAAGGTGCCGGGTGCAGGCGGATTCTCCTCCCAGGTCGCATTTACGATAAGGTCGGCTGTAATCTTGCTGAAATCCGTATCCCAGCCCTTGAACGTATAGCCTTCACGGGTCGGGTCTGCCGGTGCTTCTGCGCCCTTGCCTTCCTCTATCTGCTGCTCGGAAAGTATTCCTCCCAGCCCGTCTGTAAATGTTACTTTGAAAGTCTTAGGTGCAGGCGGAAGCTCCTTCCATGTCGCATTTACGGTAAGGTCAGCCGTGATCTTGCTGAAGTCCTTATCCCAGCCTGCGAAGTTGTATCCCTCGCGTGAAGGCTCTGCAGGTGCCACTGCCGCCTTGCCGCTTTCCACCTTTTGCTCTGACAGTTTGGTGCCCTGGCCGTCCGTAAAGGTGACTTTAAATGTCTTGGTTACGGGCTTTGGATCGGGCTTGGGCTCTGCATTTTTAGTCCACTGAGCTGTGACATTGAGGTCTGCCGTGATCTTCTTGAAGTCCTTATCCCATCCCTTGAACGTATATCCGGCTCTTGTCGGGTTGGCAGGTGCCTCTGCGGCTTTGCCGCTCTCGACCTGCTGCTCCTTAATGACATGGCCCTGGCCGTCATTGAATGTGACTTTGTAGTACACTTTCTTCTTTTCGGCGCAGTAGATTGCCGTTGCAAGAGGCTTGTTGCCGAGCTTGCCGCTGTAGGTAATCTCGCTCTCGCAGCCTTCTGCCATCTTGGCTCCGGTATACTTGGTGTTCTTGTCTATGTTGATAATGTATGCGTTCTTTCCTGAATTCAGAACTACATACTTATCGGTAATCTTTTTAATCGTTCCGTTTACCTTGCGCAGCTGCTCCGCCTTCTTGAGGATGTTGACCTCCACGGCAAGCGGTTTGTCCTTGAGATCTCCGGTATACGTGATCTTGACACTGTCGCCTGTGTTCATATATTTGGAAACACCGGTAAACTTCGTGTCCATATTGAGCATGATTCTGTACGAAGTCGCAGAATCAATGGACACATGAATCGAGTCCTCGGAGAAATCCGAAATCGTTCCGCTGATCACAGCGGTCTTGACTTCCTCTTTTTTCTCCTCGGTGACAATTACTTTGGCGGCATACGGATACTCGTTGATATTTCCCGTGTATACTATGTCGACCTTATCACCTTTGCTGAGGTCTCCGCTTACTTCGGTCCCGTCATTTGTGATGAAGAACGCCGTCATGGTATCTCCGGTAACTGTAATCCCCGCCGGCTCCATATCGGTGATTTCTCCCATAAATGTAAGTTCCCGGTTGGCATATTTTACTATGGCAACCCTGTCGGCATAAGTCTTGCCTCCCTGGGTGTGATACTTGACGTTGATAATGTCCTCAACGGACAGATGGTCGTCGTCACCCAGATAATACTTGGTGTCCTCGTTGGTCAGAACCTCCCTTGGCTCATCACCGTCGCTTACTATCATGAGATCTTCGCGCACGAGACGGAGTTCTCCGGTCATCTCACCGGTCTCCACCTTTGTCATTCCGGCGCATGCCGTCATCAGGCTCAGCATGAGCACCGTGATAACCGACACGGCCAGGAATTTCGCAAAATACAGTCTTTTCATCTCTTCATCCTCCACTTAAAAGAGCATAAATGATTAGCAGAGTATTTTCCTACTTTTTGTTTTAAAATGCAAGCATTTTTTACGCTTCTGCAATAACCTCGATTTCACACAGAACTCCCTTTGGAAGTTCCTTTACGGCAACGCAGCTCCTCGCCGGCTTTGAACTGAAATATTTTGCGTATACTTCGTTGAAAGCGGCAAAGTCCGCCATGTCGGCCAGGAAGCACGTGGCTTTGACAACCTTGTCGAATCCTGAGCCTGCTGCCTCCAGCAATGCCCCTACGTTCTTGCAGCTCTGCTCGGCCTGCTCGGCAATTGATGCCGGCACTTCACCCGTCTCCGGATTTACCGGAATCTGTCCGGATGTAAACACAAAGCCGTTGCTTATGAATCCCTGTGAATAAGGTCCGATTGCTCCGGGAGCATTCTTTGTTTCGATAACTTTCATGTCGCTCTCCTTTTCATTTATATATGTAATATGTTAATGCATCCGCTCTACGCTTCCTCCGAAAGCTCTATCGTCTCGGCGAAAGCAGCCCTGTCTATGTGATACGGATTGAGTCCGCCTCTCAGCGCGTCCTCATCCGCCTCCCTGCAGAATTCCAGCATGCGTCCGGCCATCCCGGCAGCGCCGTCCGAATCCCTGAAACAGGTACCCTTATCTTTATCGTAATATATATCCCAGCGCTTAAAAGTCTCGGGATCTGCAAACATCTCTATATACTTGCCGTGAAAACTGATGTCGAACCAGTCCGTGCCGAATGAATATGCTCCTCCCACGAGACCGCCGTCCTTCAGTACGCACTCCCTGGCGAAGTAGCAGTCATCGGTCTCGCTGTATCCGATTTTCAGATAATTGTCAGGTCTCGTGCAAAACCATGCGCCGAGTTCCTTTATCTTATCGAGCATATCGCGTTTCAGCATTTCATTTGCATTTTCCTTTTGGCTCAGCATCTACTTCGTCTCCAGTCTCTGTCTTTCAACCAGCTCCGCAAAGAATCCGTTCTTTTCGATAAGTTCCTCATAGGTGCCGTCCTCGATTATGTGCCCGCCGTCCAGCACCACGATCCTGTCGCAATGGCGGATCGTTGACAGTCTGTGAGCTATGACTATACGGGTGCAGCCCATGGCGTCGAGCGCCTCGGACACCTGCCTCTGGGTCTTGTTGTCCAGGGCGGATGTGGCCTCATCGAAAATCAGAAGTTTTGGCTTTGGAGCGATGGCTCTTGCTATCATAAGCCTCTGGCGCTGGCCGCCGGATATGCCTCCGCCTCCTTCTGAGACGAAGGTGTGCATGCCCATCGGCATATCTCTGATATCATCGGCTATGCCGGCTTTTTCGGCCGCCTCCCATGCATCGTTGAGACTGAGCTCAGGAGCGGTTATTACTATATTTGAATATATGTCTCCCTGGAAAAGTCCCGCATCCTGCATGACGGTTCCGATCTTCTTTCTGAGCGATGGGAGATCGAGACTGTTAATGTCTTTGCTGTCATAATACACGGCTCCCTTTTCCGGTTTCTCAAAACCGAGCAGCAGCCTCACCAGCGTGGATTTGCCGCAGCCGGTCTTGCCGACCACTGCCACATACTCTCCCGGATGCACCTTGAGCGTCAGGTCGTTCAGTATATACGGCTGGCTGTCATCATAGCGGAAGGATACGTGATCCAGTTCGACATTTCCCGTAATCTCCGTGACGATTTCCTTGTCCTCTGATGTCTCGGGAACCGTTTCGAGGAAAGGCTCCGCCATCTCGAGAATAGGTTTGATCTGCGCTGCGGACGTGGCGATACCGGATACAGCCATAAACGCTCCCATAAGCATCCCGTAAGATGCGGTAAAGGCAAAGTAGTTCGACTGATCCGTGCCGCTCTTTACTGCGAGATAGTACAGGATAATATTACCTGCCAGGGATATGGCGGTGGTGATTACTCCGTTTACCTTAAGGAAGAGCGGCGGGTTGTATGAGAGCTCCGCAACATCGGTGTACATGTTAAGCCACTTGGCGAAGCCGCGCTTTTCGGCTCCTGCAAGTTTGATCTTCTGGACACCCGTGATAAGGCTGTAGCTCATGCCGGATTCCTTTGCGCTGCTGTCCATCAGCTTGCGGTTCAGACGCATCTGCCCCATTGTAGCTGCAATGGAGACGAGCATCGTAGCCAGCACGATAATGATTGACGGGATTACCAGGGTCGGAGCGAACCTGAATATCTGCGTCACGTACAGGAGTGAAACCAGTGACGTGAGTCCCGTGGACATTATGATGTTGGTCAGGGTGGCACTCAGCATCCTGACGGACGAAGCCCTGCTCCTGAGTTCTCCCGGGCTGTACGCTCTGAAGAACGATGCAGGAAGAGCCATAAGCCTCATCATCATCGATGCTTCCACTCCGACGGATATCTTCGTATCAAGCCTGGAAACAGCCACATCTCTGATGCCGTTTATCAGCTGACTTGAGAGGCTGACGCCCAGCATTGTCAGCGCTACTCCGATAAGTGCGCTCCTCCGGCCGCTCATGAGAACCGGTCCGGTCAGGACCTGAACTACTTTCGGCATCATAATGCCTATAAGCGTGGCTGCCAGGGTTGCGGCCAGAACCACGATAATATCATTTATCGATATGCAGTCCTTCATATAAAGGAGCAGATCGCGTATTTTCAGTTTTTTCTGAGGCAAAGGCCGGTAGAAACAGATGGCTTCTGCATCGAAGTTCTCTGCATTTTTTGCATTTATCTTTACCCTCTGATCTGTCTCCGGATCATTATAGGTATAGCCGCCGGTATTTCCGGGCAGCAGAGCCACTGGCAGATTGCCTTCCTTTTTAAAGGCTATCATGGGCCCGAAGGCATCCTTGTACCAGCCCTCACTCAGCACCACGTCACGGCGCATGATGCCGTGCGGGCGCAGCGCGTAGTCAAGCTGCTCATCCGCTGTCCTGAGACCTTCCGGAATATCCGTGGACTTATAGTGATAATACTTGAGCACCTCATCAATGGCGCCTTTTGTTACTATCCTCTCGTCGAGCATCCTACGGGCGCCCCGGTCTCCCATCACGACGCCCGCCGCTTTCAGAAATGCACTTTCCAGGAGTTCCTGATCGGCGGCCCGTCTTTCTTCAATTTGATTTTCAAACCATCCCATACTGCAACTCCTTATTCGCTCGCCACGAGATCGGCATATAAGCCGCCTTTTTTCATCAGCTCATCGTGGGTTCCGCGCTCCACAACATCACCCTTGTCCAGGACGATAATCTCATCGCAGTCCCTTACCGTGGAGAGACGGTGCGCGATGACTATGCATGTGATTCCGCGATTATGTATTGAATTGACGACGTCATATTCCGTGCGTGCATCCAGCGCGGATGTCGCCTCGTCGAGTATGATAATCGTCGGGTCCTGTGCGAGCACCCGCGCGATCTCAAGTCTCTGGCGCTGGCCGCCGGAGAGGTTCTTTCCTCCGCTGGCCAGTTTGTGCTGATAGCCGCCTGAAAGAGCCGTGATGTCGTCATGAATCTGGGCATCCCTTGCTGCGAGTATCACCTCGAAGTCCTTGATGCTGTCGTCCCACATCTTTATATTGTTGGAAATCGTATCCTCAAACAGTATGATGTCCTGATCGACTACCGCCAGCGATCCCGCCATTATGTCACGGGGATAAGCACGGCGGGGTTTGCCGTCAAAGAGTATCTCTCCGCTCCAGGGCTCGAAGAGTCCCGAAACCAGTTTTGAGATCGTTGACTTTCCGCAGCCGGAGGCACCGACCAGTGCGACCCTGTCTCCCGTCTTCATCTTGAGCGAGAAGTCCTTGACAAGCGGTTCCTCGAGTCTTGAATATCCGAACGTTATATTCTTGAGCTCTATATTTCCTGAGAGCTTTTTGAGTTCCGTGACCTCCGCCTCATAATCCACTGCGTTGGCATCCTCCGGATATTCCATGACGTCTTCGACACGCTCCATTTCCGTGCGCATCTCCTGAATGGTCTGTCCGGCGCTGACCAGTGTCATGGCCGGCGTCATGAACGAACCCAGAAAGCCCTGGAACATCAGAACGGCACCCAGACTGAATTTATTCTGCATTACCATGAGTACGCCTATGACCAGCACGGCATAATTGGCAACCGAGGATAAGAATGCGGGGATCGTTCCGAGGAACTGGTTTGTCTTTGCAATCCTGACGTTCTGTGTATTGACAGAGGCCTGGTGTCCCGCCCATTTCTGGAAGAATCCGTTTTCGGCGCCGCTGGCCTTAATGGTCTCAATCATGCTTATGCCCGTAACGGTGGCCGACTCGAGTTTGCCTGCATCTCTCATCTGGACACGGGTTATGTTTACGCGCTTTTCGGAAATAACGCGCGCCACGACCACGTTAAGCACCATCGCGGAGAGTCCGATGAGTGTGAGCAGCGGGCTGGCCTTAAGCATAAGGACGAGATAAACTATCATCATTATGCTGTTTAAGAGGAGCGGCGCAAAAGTGCCTACCAGCGATGTGGCGATACTCCCGTTCATGAATGCCCTCTGCTGGATGTCTCCGGCTAGTCGCTGTGAGAAGAATTCCATAGGCAGGTGAAGGACCTTCCACATGTATGAGGTGATTCCTATCACCGCCATTTTTCCGTTGATTTTCAGGGAATATATGGTCTGCGCCCAGGACACTATAACCTGGGTTACCGCAAGCAGTATCATGATCCACATGAACGGATACAGCCAGTCGAGGTTGATCCGCGTCAGCAGTCTGTCCATGAAAATTCTTGCTGTCACGGAGTTCACTATTCCATACAGATATGAAATGGCCGTCGACAGCATCACAAATACGACCGCCGCTCCGGCGCCGACCAGGCGCTTTCTCGCGAATTCGATCGTGCTCTTTCTCTTTCCGCCGGGCTCGAAGTTCTCGGACGGCACCGGTAAGATAACGATTCCGGTAAAGGAGTTGTCGAACTCCTCGTAACTGACCTTGACCGTGCCTCTGGCCGGGTCATTCAGATAAACCCATTTGCCCTTGAAGCCGTTCAGCACAACGAAGTGGTTCATATTCCAGTGGATGATGCACGGGAACTTGCCATCTTCCTTCAGTGCTTCGGGACTCATCTTGTAAGCGCTCACGTTAAAGCCGTAGCGCTCGGCTGCCAGATAGATGTTCTTGGCCTTTGAGCCATCCCGTGAAACGCCGCAGTCCAGGCGCACCTGCTCCAGCGGTACCCATTTTTCGTAATAGGCCATGACCATTGTAAGAGCGGCAGCTCCGCACTCCAGCGCTTCGAGCTGCATCACAACTGGCACTTTGGCCACGCCTTTTTCAACCGGTTTTTTAACGTTCATTTTGCTCAATTAATTGCTCGCTTTCAGCAGGAATTCAACAGGCCGCGTTTCATCCGTAACGACGGTGCCGTCATACATGCCATCCGGCAATTCGACCTCGGCAATTCCTACAGATCTTCCGTACTCGTCCTTCTTCGCAGAGGCAATCTGCGCATCCTGCCCCGATATGTGAAGCGGCATGCCTCCCGCCAGTTCCACACCCTGCGTGGATATAACCTCAGCGGTATGGTCAGTGACAACCACCTTTACATCCGAAGTCGTCTCAAGGGTGCCGATTGAAGCCCAGGCTATAAGGCTGCCCAGGAGTATTAAAACCACTATCAGAATCAGCCACACCCCGGGGCTTGTCACCCTGAGATAATCCGTAAGCTGCTCCGGTGATGATATGCGGTCCATTGTCTTTTTTCTGAACAGATTTTGTTTTTCTTCCATATTCAATACTCTCTTTTCAAGCAACAATTCGCTCAGTATAAAGTCTTTATTAGATTATAATATTCATATGGTTACAGTTCAAACACAGTTTTAAAAAAAGAGGCCGAAGCATCATTGCTTCGGCCTCTTCTGGAGCTCCCGGCCGGTGCGGTCGGCTGCTGCCATTCAACCTTCTCTTCGCTCGGTTTCATGGGCATCCTTCGCATAAGACCTGCCGCTGCTCTGTCTTCGCCTTTGGCTCGTCAGTCGCAAGGCTAGGGCTTCATCGAACCTCCGGTTCTCGTCCGGCTTTTGTAAATAAATAAACAGCCTCCTTGCGGAGGCTATTTGGAGCTCCCGTTAAGGGTCTGAACTTCCGCTTCTATTGCAATTACTGCATTTCAGCTTCCATCATTGCTTCATCCCTCAATTGTCTTGTGAGGATGTTCTTCTCCGAAAGACGCTGAAGGAGATTGAAATCGTTTGCAGGCAGTAGCTCCTTCGTAGTTCTTATATAATGGTCTCAATTAGAGTATCGAATTTTTCGAGAGCACCGAAGTCCATCTTGTCGAACACATCCGAATATATATCGAGCGTCATGTGGATATTGGTATGTCCGAGCCAGGTCTTAAGAACTACCGGCTGCACACCTGCTTCAATACACCTTGTAGCAAATGTGTGACGCAGTGCGTGCTGTCCAAAACACTCTATCCCCGTTTTCTCGCAAATGCGTCTGTAGAAACAATTGACCTGATTAGTCTCCACTATTCCTTCCTTGTGATGATCATAGAATACTAATCCCAGCGGGTTTTCTTTCATCTCTTCTAATGCTCTCTCAAGAATCGGACGGAGAGCTTTGCTTATAGGAACATTCCTCTCCCCTGCATAAGTCTTTGTGCCCTCCTTAATATACGGTCTGCAGTCGAGTCCACGCGAAACCGTCTGTCCAACGTGAATATATCCCTTGTCGAGCTTTATGTCTGACGGCCTGAGCGCATTTATCTCACCCATTCTAAGGCCCGACAAGAGTTCGATCATAAGCTGCAGTGAGTATTCATTGCTTCCGTGTTTTTTCCTATGCTTCTTCAGCGCATCTACGAGAATCGCTTGCTCTTCCTCAGTAAGCGCTCTTATCTTTCTGTCTCTCTTTACAGATTTAGGGCATCTGAATTCAGGAAGCAGCATGAAGTTGACTCCTCATGTATTAAATTAGCAAGTTCTTCTACTTCTATTGGGGCATTTTCTATTACCATCTCTTCTATAACAGCATCTCTATCGAACGAGCCAAATAGAATCATGGGCATCCTGCCACATTTAAAGTCATGATAGCTACCTTCGGGTACTATCTTTCTCAGCAAATTATGAAGCTCATACTGATCACGGATATCATATCTCTTCATGATGTCCATATGGTCAGTCATAAGTTTGTAGGTAGATATTTCAACATCCTCGAATGAGTCTAAATTCAACTCATCAAGGAGCTCTGAATAATCGCGTCCATCTACATCGTAATATCTAATAGTTTCATTCTGTTTCCAAAGTAGATAGCGCGAGTTCGGCAAATGATTCCTGCGAGATGGCTTAACGGCATCGGTCATATATAGTTTCTCATTGTATTCCACTTTGTAATCTTCAAGGAAGCTGTTGTATATGCCACAGAAATCATCAAATGTTGTGTTTTCACGGCAGCACATTTTTACTGCCGCCTCCTCAAGTTCCGCCCTCTTCTTTTCAATCTGTCTATTCTTTTTTCCAGGCTTTCTGCCATTTTCTTCCTCCCTTATGAACGATCCTGTGCGCATACCCCTTCCGTCCTTGTG
>ONJG01000060.1 GCA_900318105.1 uncultured Eubacteriales bacterium | reverse complement strand
GTGCTGATTGGCAACGCTGCATGATGTCTTGCTTGCTGACTGGCAGGAAGTCTGGCACTCGCCGCATCCGCCTGTCTTAACTGACTTGTTCATGTCTCTTGTTGTGATGGTCTTGATTCTCTTCATTTTACTTTCCTCCTGGGTTTATTTGTTTGCTGCCGTGATTTTATATTCGAATACAGCTTCTTTCTTCATGTCTCTGTTAACTATTCTGATTCTGTCGGCCTTGCCGTCGGTGCTGTCAGCCTTGACAAGTATGTCCCTGCTCTCGCCTGCCACGATATCCAGGGTAACCTCCTGTCCTTCCTGCGGCGGGAGATCCCAGTTCCTGGTATCCGGATTGTATGCCGTGTGGAAGAATCTTATCTTTCCGACCGTTACCTCAATGTGGTAGATGCAGTCCTGATTTACACTCGGAAGCAGGCATTCGCTCTGCTTGTCGCCGAGCTGACCTCTTAAGTTGACCACGCTCGATGCCGTCTTGTAGATAAGGCCTCTGTATGCATTTGCATCGCTCACCACCTCGGATACGATCAGCACGTCGCACGGGCAATTGTTAATCACATATTCCGTGGCGCTTCCGATGCTGTTGAGCATATCCTCCTTGGATGACTTGGTCATCACCACGAGATCCGCTCCGACTTCCTTTGCGGCTCTGCAGATTCTGACTCCGGCTTTTCCGACCGCAGCCTGCTTGCTGATTCTGAAACCGTCGAGTGACTCTGCGATGACGTCTATCTTGGCTTCCATTTCCCTGACGGCTTCGGCTTCGGCTTCGGATTTTACCGAATATCCCAGGCTCTCGTCTATCATCAGGAGCACGAGTTCAGCATCTTCCGGTTTGTAGTTCTCCTTTATGAAATGCACTGCTTTGAGGCTTCGTTCTGTTTCCTCCAAAGGCAGAAGTATTTTTTTCATTTTATTTCCCCTTGTTTATTACTCCGCCGGTGCTTCCGGCGTCTTATATTTCCGAAAAATTATAACACGTATGCGAGTGCTTCGGCAAGAAATACAACTATTTAAGGAACCTTCCGTGCACGGATATCACAAATATCTCGAGCATTGCATAGAGCACCAGATAATCATCATCAAATGAAACCAGCTCGTCATTCTGGCTCGGGATTCCGTCGGCAAACACAAGCCTCGCGGAGCCGCCTATGACGGCCTTCAGCTCGTCTCCCTTTGTAATGGTGTAATTGCAGGCGATATTCGCCCTCCTGCACGCAGGAAATAGCGTGAGCCTGAACTCTTCATCACCGGTCTTTACAACGAAGCCTTCCTTTCTCTTTTCCTTAAGAGGCAGTATCTCCGCATAGGGCTCGCCGTTGGCATAGAGGTCAAAGCCTTCTGATTTGACCGGCTCTCCTCTTGTATCGAGCTTTCTCGGCTTTACCGAAGCCATCTCCTCTCCGTATGCATCGTATACAGCCGCAGAGAAAGGATGATATGTGTTTTCGACCCTCAGCACGTCGTTGCCTTCTTCATCCCTGAACCATCCCATGCCGGAATTGTGGTAGTAGAGATTATAGAGGTCCAGGCTTTCAGGGACTTCCACGGCATCACCGCTTCCCATCTTCTCCAGCATTTCCCTGAGATGCCTTATCATCACAACCGACGCGAGCTTGAGACCTGCGAATTTGGAATAGTTCTCATATGTGACATTCGCATCGTCCGTGCTGATGAGATTTTCAAATCTGTATTCGTCGGCCGCATCCCTGATGATGTTATCTAGGAGGGTTATGTGCTTGATGTTGAGCTTTGCATCTTTTTTGGATATCACGATCACGTCCTTGAACATGCTCGGACCAAAGACTATGCTCTCTCCGGGGTAGCCCTTGTGCTCCGCGATCCATGCCTTTCCGAGCGGGGTATTCATGTCTTTGATTCTGTCGAATATCTCCTGTATCGTGAGATCCGTCTTAATCTCATTCTCATAGATGCTGCGCTCGTTTATGCTGCCGCCGCCCCTGTTCCAGTACATGCCAAATGAAAGCATCAGTATAATGCCGCCTATGATAAATCTGCCCGTAGACATGGCAAGCAAGCCGCATAATGCGGTCAGCACCACCAGTAATGTCATAAGTCTGTCTGCTTTCATCTTTTTTTATGCTCCATCCTGCAATTAATAATTTCTGCATGCGAAGCGCTCAGTGCTTCGGTCTATCCCTCGAGCAGCGCGTCGACTGCGGTCCTGATGGCTTTTCTGCGAGCTTCCGCCTCGGCCTCCGAGGCGCCCTGAGCCATTACGTAGGTCTTTATCTTTGGCTCAGTGCCGGACGGCCTGACCGCCACCGCGCAGCCGTCCGAAAGCTCGTAGAAAAGCACGTTGCTCTTCGTAAAGCCCGGCACGCCTGCCAGGTAGTCCTTGACATTTTCCACCTTGAGTCCGATCTCGGCAGGAGCATCTTTCCTGATCCTGCTCATTACGGCCTCTCTCTTTTCTGCGGAATCAAATCCTTCAAACACCTTGGACTCGGTATTTTCAATGAAGTAGCCGTATCTTTCGTACATGCCCATCAGAGCATCGTACATGCTCATATTGTGTGCCTTGTAGTAGCAGGCTATCTCCGCGAGCATCATTGCGGCAAACACCGCGTCCTTGTCCCTGCAGTATGTGCCTGCGAGGAATCCTATGCTCTCCTCGAATCCGAAGATGAAGTGCTCATCTCCTTCCTCGTCCATTTCCTTTATCTTCTCTCCGATGAACTTGAATCCCGTGAGGACTTCAACCATCTTTACCTTGTTGGCTTCGCAGATTTTGTTGGCCATAACGGTCGAAACTATCGACTTGCAGGCAAACGGCTTATCCGGCATAGTGCCTGTCTTTTCCCTCATCCTGATGATGTAGTCGAGCATCAGGCAGGCTATCTGATTTCCGGTGAGCACCTTGTAGTCGCTGCCCGTTCTGACCACGGCACCGCATCTGTCGCTGTCTGGGTCTGTTCCGATCACGAAATCCGCATCGTTTTTCCTTGCATATTCAACCGCAAGCTCAAAGCCCTCCGTGTTCTCCGGGTTCGGCGATTTCAGAGTGGTGAAATTGCCGTCCACCACCATCTGCTCATCCACGGTGATGATGGCACCATAGCCCTGTCTTTTCAGAATCTCCGGAACCAGTTTGTATCCGGCGCCGTGGAAAGGCGTATAGACAATCCTGAGGTCCTTACCCACCTGATTTATATAATCGTGGGTAATCGACTGCTCCATCACGCGGCTCAGGTATTTTTCGTCCATCTCAGCGCCTATGATCTCAACCAGGCCCTGCGCGAGGGCATCCTCGAACTTCATGGTCTTTACATCCTTGAAGATATCAACCTTCGCTATCTCAGCCGACACCACATCCGCATGCTCGGGCCCGAGCTGTGCACCGTCGGCCCAGTAAGCCTTGTATCCGTTGTACTCTTTTGGATTGTGGCTCGCCGTGATATTGATGCCCGCAATCGACCCCGTCTCCCTTACGGCAAACGAGAGCTCGGGCGTTGGTCTTAGTGCGTCAAAAATATATGATTTGATGCCGTTTGCAGCGAGCACCGCCGCTGCTTCCTCTGCAAAGAGCCTGGCGTTGTTCCTGCAGTCGTGCGCTATGGCGACGCCATTACCCTCTTTCGAGTTTCCGCCTATATGTCCGCCTTCTTTAATAATGAGATTGGCAAATCCCTGGGTGGCGTATCTTACCGTATATACATTCATGCATCCGATGCCGGGGCCCATGATTCCGCGAAGGCCGGCAGTACCGAATGTGAGCATGGCCTTGAACCTGCCCTCGATTTCCTTTTCATCCCCCTCCATGGAGCGTAGCTCGGCCTTGGTATTTTCATCCACCACGTCCGACTCGAGCCAGTATCTGTATTCTTCCATATAAGTCCTCATTATTTACCGCCTTTCTTAAGAATCTTATCCTACCTGCTCAAACTGCGAATTATATAACTCCGCATATGCTCCGTTCTTTGCTATCAGCTCGTCATGATTTCCCTGTTCGACTATATCGCCGTCCTTCATGACGAGTATGTAGTTTGCATTTCTTATCGTCGAGAGCCTGTGCGCTATGATAAAGCTCGTCCTGTTTTCGGTCAGCGCATCCATGGCCTTCTGGATCTCTTCCTCCGTTCTCGTATCAACGGACGATGTCGCCTCGTCGAGTATGAGGAGCTTTTTATCTGCGAGCACAGCCCTTGCTATCGTAAGAAGCTGCCTCTGTCCTTCGGATATATTGGTCGCATCCTCGTTGAGCACCATATCGTATCCGCCGGGCAAAGTCCTGATGAAATGATCCGCCTTTGCAGCGCGCGCCGCTGCAAATATCTCTTCATCCGTGGCATCTTCTCTTCCGTATCTAATGTTATCTCTTATCGTTCCGCTAAACAACCATGTATCCTGCAAAACCATGGCGAAATTATCCCGGTGTTCTCTCCTCGACACCCCGCGTATATCGCGTCCGTCAACTCTGATCGCGCCGCCGTCCACATCGTAGAATCTCATCAGGAGCTTGACCATGGTGGTCTTGCCTGCTCCGGTCGGCCCTACTATGGCTATCTTCTGACCCGGCCACACCTTTGCACTGAAGTCCTTTATAATCGGATGATCCTTGTCATATCCAAAGCTTACGTGATCGAATTCAACCTCGACCTCATCATCCCCGGCTTCATATATTTCTGTCGTGGTATCGGTTTCCTCATCTTCATTCAGAAACTCAAACACCCTCTCGGCCGCAGCTGCCATGGACTGCACCTGATTCATTATCTGGGCGATTTCCTGTATGGGCTGACCGATGTTCTTGACATACTGAACAAATGCCTGTATGTCGCCGACCCCTATCCTGCCCTTGACGCAGAGCGTTCCGCCGACAACAACGACAGCGGCATAACCGAGATTGCTCACTATCCTCATAAGAGGCCTCATCATACCCGAGAGGAACTGCGACTTCCATGCAGACTCGTAGAGCTTTTCGTTTGACTCTTCGAATTCCTTCGTGATGGCATCCTCCCTGTTGAACGCCTTTATGACCAGGTGACCGCTGAAGTTCTCCTCCACCTGTCCGTCTATTATTCCGAGATATTTCTGCTGGGCAGCGAAATGTTTCTGCGACACCTTTATCAGAACCGCCATCACAAGAGCGGACAGAGGTACGACCAGGAGAGCCACAAGAGTCATCGTGACGTTGATAGTCAGCATAACGACCACTATTCCGATTATACTGATAATGGCCCATATAAAATTCGATATGCTCTGCGAAAGCGCCTGCCCGAGTGTGTCCACGTCGTTTGTGATCCTGGACAGTATCTCTCCCGTCGGGACTTTCTCAAAATAGCCTATGGGCATGCGGTCTATCTTTTCGGATATGTCGCGTCTCATGTTATACACGATACGCTGCGTGATATTCGTCATGATAAGCGACTGGATGTACTGGGCAAATGCACCCACCGCGTAGAGGAACATCGTGAGCACCAGCACACGGGCCACAGCCTCAAAGTCTATGCCGCCCGTGCCGTGTATCTTGTTTATGACTCCCTCCGCCAGCAGAGTGGTCGCGCGTCCCATGACCTTGGGCCCCACAGTCTCAAAAATGGTCGCAAGAGCCGCAATGAATACAACTGCAAGCACAGCAAACTTATACGCTCCCATATATTTAAGCGTATCCTTGATAGCCTTGCGGAAATCCTTTGGCTTTTCACCCGGTGCAAGTATGCTGCTCGGGCCTCCGCCCATTCTCCTCCGCCTCTTTCCGTACTGCTCTTCCCCGGATTCTTCCTCCTGCTCAGGCGCCTCGGCTTCAATATTCACTTCTTCTTTTTTGATATCTTCTGCCAAATTCTCTCCTATCCGGCAACTTCTCCGAGCTGCGAAATCGCAGTCTCCCTGTATATTTCGCATGATTTCATGAGTTCATCATGCGTTCCTTTTCCTACTATCCTGCCCTCATCGAGCACTATTATCTGCTCTGCGTGGATTATCGTGCCCACTCTCTGGGCCACTATTATCCTGGTCTGCGAGCCTCTTTTTTCGCTGAGAGCACGCCTGAGCGCGAGGTCCGTCTTCATATCCAGAGCCGAGAACGAGTCGTCGAGTATCAGGATGTCCGGCTTTCTGGCAATCGCCCTTGCGATGGCAAGCCTCTGTTTCTGTCCTCCTGAGACGTTGGCGCCGCCCTGGGACACTTCTCTTTCGTATCTGTCCTTGTGAGCCTCAATGAATTCGCTTGCCTGCGCTATATCCGCGGCCTCTCTCACATCATCATCGCTCGCATTTTCATCTCCCCAGCGGATATTGTCCGAGACCGTGCCCGAGAACAGAATTCCTTTCTGTGGTACGTATCCGATGGAAGCCCTGAGCGAACTCAGTGTCAGATCCCTTACATCCTGTCCGTTTATCGTAATCCTGCCTTCGGTCGCATCGAAGAACCTCGGGATGAGATTGATGATCGTGGTCTTTCCGGAGCCGGTCGCTCCTATAATGGCCGTGGTCTCACCCGGCCTCGCCTCAAAGTCTATATCGCTGATCACGTCCTTTTCGGCATCTGAATACCTGAAGGAAACATGTTCGACTCTTACTGTCTTTCCTGTTCCCTTTTCGAGAGCAGCGGCATCATCCGCATCCTTTATGGATGTTTCGGTACCTATTACCTCATACACGCGGTCTGCTGCTATTCCGGCTCTCGGCAGGAATATGGCCATGCTCGCTATCATGAGAAATGAAAAAACTATCTCCATGGCATACGCGATGAAGGCTGTCATGGTTCCGACCTGCAGGCTTCCGCTGTCAATTCTGCCTGCGGATACCCATGTAATCCAGACCGTAAGTCCGTACATTATTATCATCAGCATCGGCGTCATGCTTATCATGGCGCGGTTTACAAAGAGCTGGTTTTTGTACAGGTTTGTGTTGGCCTCGTCGAATCTCTTCTCCTCCAGTTCCTCCTGCCCGAACGCCCTTATGACCTGCAGACCGGTAAGTATCTCCCTGGACACCGCATTGAGGGCATCGATGAGGGTCTGCATTACCTTGAATTTAGGCATCGCAATCGCAAAGAGCAGAGCCACCAGTAAAAGTATGGCTATAACTCCCGTCACGATTATGAAATTCATATGGGCGTGGGTCTGGTATACCTTTATCATCGACCAGGTGGCTATGCACGGTGCAAAGAGCATCATGCGAAGTATCATCGTGGATGTCATCTGTACCTGCTGTATGTCGTTGGTCGCACGCGTGATAAGAGAAGATGTGTGGAATTTGTCCATTTCGGAACTTGAAAAGGACATGACCCTTGAAAAGAGTCTCGACCTGAGGTCGCGGCCTATGTCCGCGCCCACCCTGGCCGCAAGAAATGAAATTGCCGTGGTAAATCCCATGACCAGCAGGGACATAAGCAGCATCATGCCTCCGCAGCGGAGCATGAATCTGTTCTGGATGGCAAGTATGTCAAGCCCGGCTGCCTCGTCGCAGTCCGCTGCATATGCAATTCCCATCGCAAGTGTGTTGCTGTCGCTTATGTCCGGGTCCCCGGGCAGATCCTCGCCCTGAAGAGCGGCATATCTTTTTACAACCGGTGCGATCAGCCCGGCGTCAAGCTCATCAAGAGCCTCTTCATCAAGGCTCTCTTTTCTGTAGTAAATCTCCTGCTCTCCCTCTTCGTCCTTTCGTCCCGGTTCGTACGATGCTTCAAAAGAAGCCCTCTCTTCATCATTCATGACATCAGAAAGAGCATCATATTCCGCTACTGTAATGGCCTCGGGCAGTATGTGCTCGATTCCCTTGTTCTGTATCCCGGTATCGATGAGGGCCTGCGTATACTGCGGCAAATTCATCTCGCAAAAAGCCTGTCCTGCCATCAAAAGCAGGACAAGCAATGCGATACCTTTATAGTTCATCAGTGTTTTGAACAGGTTCTTCATCCGTTAATTTCTCTGTACGTCCCATTCCTTTGCTTATTCAAAGCGTTTGTTTCTGTTGTGGTCGATACCGCCGGCCGTCTTCATCACCTCTGCGATATCCCCCAGTTCTCTCACTTCGATGATATTGTTTCTGTCTGTTTCCTCACAGTAATCGCTCGCAAGCATATCGTCGAAATACTCAAACAGCCTGTTATAGTATCCTTCAACATTGTATATCATCACAGGCTTGTTTATCTCACCGAGTTTGCCGAGTCTCTTAAGGGCTATGACCTCTGAAATCTCATCCAGCGTGCCCGTTCCTCCGGGAAGGGCTATAAAAGCATCCCCGAGCTCTATCATAACGGCTTTTCTCTCGTTCATGTTCTCAGGCACAATCAGCTCAGTCAGATCATCCCTGGTGACCTCTGCCTTCACAAAGAAGTTCGGTGTGACGCCGATGACCTTACCTCCGTTTTCGATCACGCCGTCGGACACGGCTCCCATCATTCCGGCATTTCCCGCACCGTAAACCAGGGTGTGGCCGTTCTCTGCCATCCACGCCCCGAGCTCCCTTGCTCTGTTTACATATTCAGGATTGGCGCCCTCAAGCGCTCCGCAATAAACCGTTATATTCACATTACTGAGTTATCCTGCATCTCCTTCAGGACCGTATCTCCGGCATCTTCCTTGTTCCACTCAGGATCGTAGAAGAGGTTGAGCCTGAGTTCATTTGAAATCTCTCTTAAGAGCTTGCATCCTGCAATGCTGTTTCCCTGTGCATCAAGCGCCGGACCGAAAACGCCGATTCCGGCACGCTTGTCGGATACGGAGAGCAGTCCTCCGCCAACTCCGGACTTTGTCGGAATTCCGACCTTGATGGCAAACGAGCCCGAGCCGTCATACATGCCGCATGTCAGCATCAGCGTCTTTACGATACGGGCAGTGCGGGATGACATATATCTTTTTCCGTCTATGCTGCACACGCCGTCGTTTGCAAGTTTCTTTCCGAGGTTGGCAAGCGACTCTGCCGTTACATCCATCGAGCACATCTTGGTATAGAACCTGAGAGTGTCCTCAACGTCCGTTGTGATGATGCCCTTGCTCTCGAGCAGGTATGCGATGGATCTGTTACGAGAGCATGTCTTCATCTCGGAATCAAACACCGCCTCGTTCAGATCTATGAACTGATCCGAGCATACATTTCTCGTATATCTCAGCATATCCTGGAATGATACCTCAGGAAGCAGTAGCCCGCACACGGCGAGGGCTCCCGAGTTGATCAGCGGATTGTATGGTTTTGAATCGTTGACGTCGAGCTCTACCAGCGAGTCAAATGCTTCGCCCGATGGCTCCATTCCGACCTTTCTGAACACGTTCTTAAGGCCGCAGACCTCGAGTGCAACGATAAGCATCAGAACCTTGGATACCGACTGCATAGTGAATCTCACATCGTAGTCGCCGATGCAGATCTTATCTCCGCTCAGCGGATAGAGGCATATGCCCAGCTGATGCGGCTCTACCTTTCCGAGCTCCGGAATATATGTCGCCACAGCACCCTTTGGAATCTCATCCTTGGCCACGTCCATGGCCTTTTCGATGATTTCCTTGGCCTTGCTGGTCTCGCGCAGGTGATACTTCCTGTCGATTACGGGTTCCATATGCACGGTCTTTCTCTCAACGAGTTTTTCGTGCATTTCCTCTGCCTTATCGTGCAGTTTCTGTTTTACTTCTTTGTTTTTATCGTTAGAGTCAGTCATATCTGCCCTCCTTTTCAACCTTCTGTCAGCCCGTATATTTTACAACAAATCGGCTCTTAACAAAAGACTTTAGTATATATGTATACAAATGTTAATGCATTGCAGAGCTTACCATTTTGCGGCGTTCTGGTATATAATGAACGGGCAGATAACAGAAACAGGAGAAAAGAAATGTCACACGACCACGAACATACACACAATCATACACACGAGCATTCACATTCACATGACCACATCCATGAACACACACATGTTGATGAGCACGGGCATGAATATACACACAGCCACGTCCACCACGACGGAGAGCATACGCATGACCACGGCCACATCCATTCGGAGGAACACACCAAAGCCGTTCTGAACAGGATGTCCCGCATCATCGGCCACATGGAGTCCACAAAGAGAATGGTCGAGGACGGCCGCGACTGTTCGGAGGTTCTCATACAGCTTTCGGCCATAGAGTCGGCCATAAACTCCGTAAGCAGAGTGATACTCAAAGAGCATCTTTCGACCTGCATAATCGATGCGGTTAAAAATGATGACGTAGACACTATCGATGAGCTGAGGCGCGCCATCGACAAATTCATACGATAGTTTCACTTCAGTGAATTCATGCATAAAAAACATCGCCCTGAGATTTCAGCCGGCGATGTTTTGCTTTCTATTGTTTTCCGAGCGGGAGCTCCATCCTGTGCTTTTCGAGCAGTGCCTTGTCGCTCAGTATCTTTTCGGCAGGTCCGTCTGCCACCACGCTTCCCTTTGAAATCAGTATGACACGCTCACATGTGTCGAGTATCATATCGAGGTCGTGCGATGTGATGATCTTGGTCTGCTCCAGCCCTTTTATGGTATTTATCACAATTCTCCTGTTGTAAGGATCGAGGGCGGAAGTCGGCTCGTCCATAAGTATGACCTCAGGCTCCATCGCGAGTATTGTGGCGATTGCAGCCATTCGCTTTTCTCCCCCGGATATCTTGTGATTGTACTTGTACTTCAGCTCCGTAAGGTCGAGGCTCCTGAGAACCTCATCCACTTTCTTCTCCGCATCCTCTCTCGAAACCATGTAGTTCAGAGGCGCAAACATCATGTCCTCATACACGGTAGGCATAAACATCTGGTTGTCCGAATTCTGCAGTACAAAGCCCATCTTCTTTCTTACCTTTGAAAGGTTTTCGGAATTGACTTCTGTTCCGTCCACGCTGATCCTGCCATCACCGGATGCGAGTCCGAGCAGCAGCTTCATTATGGTGGATTTGCCCGCTCCGTTTGCACCTATCAGGCCGACGGACTCGCCCCTTTCTATGCGAAATGACATGTCGTTTATCACGGGATTGTTCTTTTCATATGCAAAACTTACGTGTTCAAATTCAATCATCGCTTACCTCACAAACAGCCTGCCTATCATCTCGGCTATGTTAACGAATCTGACTGCCGCAAAAAAGAGTATGCTGAGCGCCAGATATATCGCATCCGCCGTTCCGAACTTTTTTATCGGAGCATAATGAAAGTGCTGGTGATATCCCCGGAGGAGCATGCTCGAATAAAGCTCCTGTGCCCTGTCCATGCTCCTGAGCAGCACCTGCCCGAGAAATGAGCCCCATGCCGTAAACTGTATGCCCTTCTGCCCAGGCGCCCTGAGGTGATATGCGTCCGTCATCACGGCGAGCTCCTCTGTCATCACGCCGACGTAGCGATACGTCAGGAGCAGCAATGTCACGAGGACTTTTGGCACATGGACCTTCTGAAGCGCTGCGCAGAGAGAATCAAAGGGCGTCGTGGCCACAAGCAGGAATGATGCCATGAGGCAGAGCACGCCCTTGAGCATCAGTGTTATCATGCTGATGACTCCGCCGGATATCGAGGCGCCTCCTATCTGCAGCATTATGTCCCTGTCGAGCAGCGGATTGAAAAGCCCTACAGCCATAACAAGCGGCAGCACAATTCTGAGCTTGTAAAAACATGTGCGAAGCGCTATCCCGCTCATCTGATACATAAAAACAGGCCAGAGCAGCATCGGAATGAGGCCGCTCAGGCTGTATTTGTCAAACGACATGACTATTATAATGTAAATCACCGTGGCCAGCAGCTTGGCTCCCGCATTCAGATTGTGCACCGGCGACTTCATAAGCGCCAGTTCATCCATATGCCCGAGCTCAGCCAGAGCCTTTTCCATTTTATTCAAAGTGTCCTGTCACTCTTCTTTCTGAAAAATCCACCTGCCATGCATATAAGCCATGCGACCAGTGCCACAATCGCGCCGCCGGCTATGCCTGAAACCGTAGTGCCGGCTGCACTATCGCTGCCGGGGAACGCATAGTCCGGAAGGAACGAAGTCTTCTCCTGTATGCTTCCGGCCGTATCAGCTACATTGCTTTCAACACCGAAATTCTCTTCGTCGAGTCCCATATTCTGTGAATATCCGCTCTCGGCATTGCCGAAGAGAGCCCATTCAAGTCCGTCGGGATTTCCGCTTGCAAAGAGGCTGAGTCCTCCGCCGACTACCACTGCGATAACCGCCAGGATGGCAACGGTGGATTTAAGTGACCTCTTTGCCTCAAGCGGCACGCCGACCTCATCCACTTCCTGCAGGAGTTCCGGCCTTGATTCAAATACGAATGTGAGAACCGCCGCTGTTATCAGGCCCTCCACCAGACCTATCGCAAGATGAATGGGCTGCATAAGTCCCATGAAGGCTCCGAACGGGAGCTCCGTAATACCGGACAGGCTCGTCTCTATCACCACCGAAAAGGCTCCGAGCTGCAAGGTCACTATGCACCCTATAATCGATGCGGCTATAATCCTCGACCTCAGCGCGGATTTGCCCTCTCCGAACCATTTGCTGTGAATTATGGGTTTCCATATGAGGAAGTATCCCACAAAGCATCCGTAAAATGCCATGTTCCATACATTGGCCCCCAGCGCCATCAGTCCTCCGTCAGCGAAGAACAGGCATTGGATGGCCAGTACCACAATCATAGACAGAAAGCCCGCATACGGTCCGAGCAAAGCAGAAAGCAGCATGCCTCCGCACATGTGGCCGGACGATCCCGTTCCCGGTATCGTGTAGTTGATCATCTGTCCCGCAAACACAACCGCGGCTGTTACAGCCATGACCGGTAGTTTTGCAGGTTCATCGTCTTTTTTAAGTTTTTTGATTGATACGCCTGCAGCTGCTCCCGACGCCACGTACATGGCTCCGGCCACAGCAGGTGCAAGCAAAGCATCTGCCATATGCATAAAAATCACCCTCCCATGGTGTTAATTGATGACACCATTATAGAGCGGTGATTTCAAGTCGTACAAGCCCCACCGGGGGATAGTTTTTTGTTTTTCTTCAATTATTTATTCGGCATTTTTGCTTGTGATATTCAGCATCACCCAGGTCAGAAGCGCCGCTGCCGCAAACGCTATGATGGCGTAGAAGTTCGTGCTGTAATCACCGTCCGCAGATTCCAGAAGCGCCGATGAGATCAGCGGGCCTATGGTCGCGGCCGGGATCAGACTGAAATTGGCTATGCTGAAGTTGGTCGGAAAATTTGCTGCTCCGAACGCCTTGTTTATGTATGCCGAAGTAATGGTCGGGCAACCGCCGTATGCGAGTCCGACGAGTATAAGTCCTGCCAGTATAAATATATATCTTCCTGTCACTCCGCCCAGCGCAAGCGATAAGCCTGCCGCCAGCATAAAGACATTGTTGACTATAGTCGCTGTCTTACGACCGAATTTATCGAAGTTGTTTCCTGCTATGATGCGTCCCGCACCGTTAAAGAGCGAGACTATCATGCCTAGCACGGCGGTCCCTCCGAATGCGACGGAGATGTTTGCCGCGCTGTTGATAACAAGCAGGCCCGCGGAGTTCAGCAGTATGCACCACAGGGTAAAGAACCAGAACCTTGAGGTCTTAAGCATCTCTGAGGCAGTGTAATTTTTGCTTTCCGCTCCGCCGTCGCTTCTGCCATTTTTAGCCTTCACTCCGGACGATGCCGCCATCGATGATAATGTCTCAGCCTCATCTGCAGACGGTACTTTGATGATGAATGCAGCTAGGACGCAGACCACGGCTATTATTATGCCGAGTATCCTGAAGACCTGCAGCAGTCCGGCAGAGCCGATCAACGAATTGACGACAGAGCCGAGCACCAGGCCGCCGAGTCCGAATCCCATGAGCATGATGCCGGACGCGAGTCCGACCTTGTCCGGAAACCATTTGTTTATGGTGCCGATAACCGTGTTGTATCCGACGCCTACCCCGCCGCCCCCGAACACTCCGTAGAAGATGTAGAGCATCGTGAGACTTGCGGATGAGTTCTCCGTATTCACCATGGAAACCGCAAAAAATCCAATAAAGAGCATAATCGCAGCTATGAGAAATCTCGTTCTTACGCTGAGGCTCTTGCTCATGATGCCTCCGGCAAATCCGCCGAGGCAGAAAAAAATCATCGAAATTGTGAATGTCAGTGAGAGCTGCGATATTGACCAGTCCGGAAAGAGCTCTCCGAACGGCGTCCTGAATATCGACCAGGCATATATCAGACCAAGGAACAGGAGCGCAAGCGTTCCTGTTCCAAGATAAAGCCACCTTTTATTAGTGTTCATATTAACTCAACTCCGTTTTATTGCATCAGTTTGAGGATGATCCTGCTGCTGCAAATACGATTGAATAGAATTTTTCCTCAGCAGTTGCGCCTCTTGATGTCAGCACGATAGGCACTTTTGCTCCGACTATCATGCCGGCCATTGTGCCGCCTGCCGTGATGGACCAGGATTTGCCGAGTATATTTCCCGCAGCCATATTGGGCGTTATCACGATGTCGGCATCTCCTGCAACAGGGCTGTCAAATCCCTTGAAGTCGGCTATTTCCTTATAGAGAGCTATGTCGTATGAGATTGGGCCTTCGACTATGCAGCCTGTGATCTCTCCCTTTTCATTCATCTCCTTGAGAGCTGCCGCATCAACGGATTCCGGCACCTTTGGATTGAGCTTCTCGGCAGCGCAGAGAACGGCCACTTTCGGCTCTTCATATCCCATGTTATGCAGGGTCTCCACGGCATTGTTAATGATTTTTGCTTTCTGCTCCAGATCCGGATTCGGGATCATGCCTCCGTCCGACTGCATGATAAGCTTATGATAACCCGGTATTTCAAAGATTCCGACATGAGACATAATCTTGCCTACCTGCAATCCCGTCTCTTTATTGACCACCTGCTTGAGGAGGTCTGCTGTCTGCATCTTGCCCTTCATCATGAAGTCGCCCTTACCCTCGCGAATGAGGCTTACGGCTTTTTTTGCACACTCGATGTCATCATCCACATCGTATATAACTTCGCTTCCTCCGAAATCGAATCCGTTGTCAGCCATGATTTTGCGTATCTCAGCTTCCCTGCCAACCAGGACAGGCTCAACAATGCCCTCCTGATATGCTTCATAAACAGCATCAAGTGAATGCTCATCGTGGGCACACGCCAGCACGATCCTCTTCTTGACGGGATTTGCCTTTACAAGCTCTGCCATAGCTTCAAAATTCTTCAGCATAACTGTCCTCCTTGATTTGTTTTCATTTATTGTTACGTGTCTATTATACGAAAGCTGTATGTATTCTAACAGGCTTTGCGCCTTATTTTGTCATTTTTTTGTCCGCTTTTTCCGATGCCCTGCCGGATAATATCGTGATAAGCGTTCCTGCTGCGGCCGCCAGAGTAAAGACAATAAGCATGGCCGGCACGCCGCCGCGGTCCAGCAAGAAACCGCCCAGCAATCCGCCCATTATGGTTCCGAAAGATTCCGTCAGAGCCACGAGCGACTGTCCGCTGCTCTGATCCTCCGCCTCCATGGATTCGTTTGCGTAATTGGCTTTGGCCGCTATCAGGATTCCGAAGGAGATTCCTTGCAGCAGCTGTATGGCAAAGACAACATACACGTTCGAAGCGAGCAGATAGAAGATGCCACGGAGCACAAAAATCGCTCCGGCAAGCGAGACCATGTTGATGTCCCGGACCTTTCTGCCCTTAGTCATCCTGCTGTAGAGGAACATCAGCGGTATCTCCGCAAAAGCCGCTATGCCAAGAGCCGCTCCCATGCTTCCGCTGCCGCCGCCTGCGTATGACACTATTTTTATCATATATGTGTTGATTCCGTTGTGGAACAAAAGCATCAGGAAGATGCCGATTACAGAGCGGAAGAAAACAGGATATTTGCCCGTAAGCTCTTTCAACGGTGTGGATTCTGAGGCCTTGCCGCGAGATCCTGATTCACCATCCATCATAGGCATGGAGAGTGTCGTAATCATAAAAAGGATTACCGAGGCAAATGCCAGCAAAGGCACCACCCGGCTGCCCCAGAGCACGGTAAAGCGCCCGGCCGTAAATGACATAAGAGCGAATGTCAAAGAGCCTATGCCTCTGGCCACACCGAAATCAACAGGAATCCCGCGCTCCGTATAATAAAAGCCCGACCTGTTGATCAACGGCATCATCGGAAGCACCAGCATCATCATAAGCATGTAGAGTATGCTTGTCATGAACCGGCTATCCGTAAAATACAACAGTGCAGATACAAGTGTCTGGGCTGCGGCAAGCACTGCAAGCTGATTCTTCCAGTTGTACTTCTCCTTCGTGTCCGCAAGTCTTCCGGCTGCAAACTGAAGTATGCTGCCCAGAGTGCAGGATGATGCAATAAAAATACCTATCACTCTGTCAGAGAAGCCGGCTTCTTCCAGATAATAGGTATTAAAACTGAGCGCGATGCAAAGCAGCGCACAGTATGTTCCCTGCAATACCCTGCATTTTGTATTTATGCTCATCATGTCAGATCCCCTTTTCCTTATCAGAATATAGCACAGAATTATCCCTTTTGACATAAAAACGATGCCCCGGAGGGCATCGTCTACATATGTTATATCGCCGTGGAGATGGTCTCATCCGGAGCTTCCTCAGGCGTTCCGGATTGATTCTAATACCACTCGTGCTTTTCGTTTTTATCGAGCTTGTTTATTCTGTCCATCTCTTCATCGCTGAGCTCAAATCCGAACAAATCCAGATTCTATTTTATGTGCTCGGGATTGCTCGAGCCGGGTATCACTATGACGCCCTCGCCTACCGCATCTTCATTTCCGTACATGTATGCGGTGTCGATCAGTCTGCCTCCGTTCTCGAGGAGCGCTTTGACTGAGTTTACACATGTGTCGTAATCCAGCGAATACGTTCCAAGTCCCATAATCGGCATCTCATATCCGCTGTTCAGCAGAACCGATTTCTTTTCAAAATCAAACTCTCTGATGCCTGTATCTTCGCTGACCATTTCTTTTTCTGTCTCCTCCTGCTGCTCAGGTTCAGCTGCCGGACTTTCCTTTTCGGCGCACGAAGCCAGCGCCAGCAGCATGGCAATTATCAAAACAAGTGCACCGACCCTCTTCATCCGTCGTCCCTCTCAATCTGTGATTTATTTCAGATATTCTACGAAGAAGCTCTCGAGCTTGTCAAACGGGATAGCATCCTTACCACCGCCATCATACAGATCTGTATGTACCATGTCCGGGATAATCATCAGTTCCTTGTTATCTGCATATTTGCTGTCTTTTATCATATCGGCATAAGCATCTTTGCTGAAATAGCAGGAATGCGCTTTTTCCCCGTGTATGAGGAGCACGGCGCTTCTGATTTCATTGCTGTATTTCAGAATCGGCTGGTTTACAAACGATTCGCATCCGGTCACGTTCCATCCGCCGTTGGAATTTAGAGACCTCTCATGATATCCGCGGTCCGTCTTGTAATAGTCATGATAATCTGCCACAAAGAACGGAGCATCTTCAGGAAGCGGGTCTACCACTCCGCCACCAAGTGCATAATCTCCGTTTTTGAGGTCCTCAAGCCTCTGCGCGCACATGGCTGCTTTTTTCTCATATCTCTGCTCCTCGCTGTCTTCCGAGTCAAAGTAGCCGTTCGCATTCACCCTTGTCATATCGTACATGGTGGATGCCACCGTTGCCTTGACCCTTGTATCCAGGGCTGCCGTATTGATGGCCATGCCGCCCCATCCGCAGATTCCGATGATTCCGATTCTGTCAGCATCGACTTTTTCATTCAGCGAAAGAAAGTCCACGGCTGCCATGAAGTCTTCCGTGTTGATGTCAGGCGATGCCATGTATCTGACGTTGCCGCCGCTCTCACCCGTAAAGGACGGATCGAAGGCTATCGTAAGGAATCCTCTCTCTGCCATCGTCTGTGCATAAAGGCCGGAGCACTGCTCTTTGACAGCGCCGAACGGTCCCGAGACGGCTATTGCGGGAAGTTTGCCCTCTGCTTTCTTTGGCGTGTACATGTCTGCCGCCAGCGTGATGCCGTAGCGGTTCACAAAAGTCACTTTCTCATGATTTACTTTATCGCTCTTCGGGAATGTCTTGTCCCATTCCTGCACCAGATTGAGATTCTCCTTTATAATCATTTTTCTTCTCCTTTAAACTGTGGGTATACTTTTCCACTCATATTGTAGTGGCTTGCGGGAAATCGTGCTAATGGTTATAATTTATATCGTGATATTCCATTCCGGCATATCATATGTCAACCCGGAGGTATGTATATGGAAATAAGAACGCTGAAATATTTCCTCGCTGTCGCAAGAGAAGAGAATATGACAAGAGCTGCAGAGCTTCTTAATGTAACGCAGCCGACCCTGTCCAAGCAGCTGAGATCTCTTGAAGATGAACTTGGACAGAAACTTTTTACAAGGCATAGTTTCAGTATAGAACTTACCGAAGAGGGGCTGCTGCTGCGCGATCAGGCCGAGGACCTTGTGTCAATGGCAGACAAGATATCCAGGGAATTCATGTCCATGGATGACATAACAGGCGGAGAGATTTATCTCGGACTGGCCGAATCTCATCTTATAAGCTACATAGCCGGGGCCATCAAACAGCTGAAAGAAACGTATCCCGGTCTTCATTATCAGATTGTGAGCGGAGATACGGAACAGGTAATCGACAAACTTAACAAGGGGATACTTGACTTCGCTGTGCTTGCAGAAGAGCCGGATGAGTCCAGATATGAGAGCATCGTATTTCCGGAGGCAGATATCTGGGGACTTATCATGCCGGCAGATGATTCTCTGTCGAAGAAAAAGAGCGTCCGGGTAAATGACCTGATCGGACTCCCTTTATTCTGTTCTGACCAGGCCTGGGCAAATGACATCCCGGGATGGGCCGGCGATGATTTCGGTAAGCTCCGGCTTGAAGGTTCTTTTAAACTCTCCTATAACGCAAGCGTGTTTGCCAAAGAAAAGCTCGGGTACCTCCTCACTTTCGATAAACTGATTGACACATCCGAGTCGAGCGGGCTCTGCTTCAGGCCGCTGTCTCCCAGGCTTGAAACCAGACTCTACCTTATTTGGAAAAAGAATCAGACTTTCTCCCCCATGGCGGAGCGTTTCCTGATGCAGATGCAAAGCACATTACTCCGCTGATTATCCGACCTGCTCGCAGGATACCACCTTGTAGCTTGGAAGCCATTTCTTTATCACGGCTATCGCGCAGGGCATTTTACCTTCGACCACATCAACGCTGTCCCAGTACATATCTCCTCTTTGTTATATTCCCCGCTATTGCTGTCTGTCTCATATATAAGTTAGCTTGAACTAACTTATATTATCTTACCACTTGCGTATCTGTTTTAAAAGGCATTAAGCATAAAAAAGACCGGCGTATGCCCAATGTCATTAAGTTAATGACAAAACAGAATCAACTGGGAACTGCAATTTGAGCGGATCCCAGTTTTTCTTTGCGCGAATATCGAT
>ONJG01000062.1 GCA_900318105.1 uncultured Eubacteriales bacterium | reverse complement strand
GGAACAGAATGAGATACATTATTAAGAGCTTTGTTTAATTCACTTCTGCTGCAATAAATTTTCATATTATTACCTTTCTTTTAATAAGATTCTTCGGAGCTTTGCTCCTCAGAATGACAATCACTCTTTTATTTATATTTATATATTTAGTAGTTGTAGTAGTGTATGTGGATTATGTGGATAAGTCACAGACCACATGGAATTCTCACTTTTTGAAATGTTTATAAAAGTTGATATCTATGATCAGAAATCATTTATACGATGTTAATAAGATTCATCGCTTTCATTATGATTATCTGTTTTTGGTCTGTAATTTAACTTTTATTGTATCTATATTCTCTGCAAGTTCATTATCATATTTAAGAGAATCTTCTATTTTTTCAACAGCATGTATAACTGTTGAATAATGTCTGTTTCCAAAAAGTTTGCCTATTTTTGGAAGAGAAAGATCTGTTGTTTCCCTGCACAGATACATTGCAACCTGTCTGGGCAGCGTGATTTCGGCATTTCTCTTCGGAGAATCCATATCCCCTATTTTTATTTTGTAATGATTTGCAACTATTGATCTTATTCTCTCAGGAGCCACTGCCTGCTCATTATCACTGATAATATCCTTAAGAATATTCTTGGCATTATCCACGGTAATCTTTTCATCAAGCAGCTGTGATAAACCTATTACTCTGTTATATGCACCTTCGAGTTCTCTGATATTATCCTTGACCTGATCTGCAATTAAACCAAGGACGTCATTTATATCAGGTGTTATTTCAATATCTGATTTTTCTGCGAGATTTTTGAGAATTGCAACTCTTGTCTCGTAATCAGGAGGCTGGATATCAGCTATCATATTCCAGCTGAATCTCGTTCTGAGTCTTTCATCAAGACCATTCAGACTTCCCGGAGGACAATCACTTGTAATTACGAGCTGCTTATTATTCTGATAAAGAGCTTCGAAAGTATAGAAGAATTCCTCCTGTGTTCTGTCTTTTCCTTCCAGGAACTGAATATCATCTATTAAAAGTACATCGAGTTTTCTGTATTTATTTCTGAAACTTCTTGTCTTGTTATCCCTGAGTGCCGAAATAAGTTCATTTGTAAACATCTCAGTTGATACATATAAGACTTTTGCTTCCGGATTATTTCTTATAATCTGTACTCCGATAGCCTGCATCAGATGGGTTTTTCCAAGACCGGATCCTCCGTAAATAAAGAGAGGATTGTAAATATTACCCGGGGCTTCGGCAACTGCAACGGATACAGCATGTGCGTACTTATTAGAGTTGCCTACTACGAAGTTGTCAAAGTTGAATCTCGGGTTGAAAAGCTTTTCCTGATTAAATGTATTTTTCATTTTTGAAGTATCTATTTTAGAAACTTCGTATTCCTTTTCCTGCTTTATTAAAACCCGGTATTCCTTATCTGTTGTATTATTGACCTCGTTTTCAATTAAAGTAAGGTAATGATCGTTGATGTGATTGATGAGTTTTGCGTCATTTGGCCACGCAAGATAAATAATACCTGAATCTTCCTCAATGTGATGAATATACAGAGGAGATATCCAGGTTGTGTAACTCAGATTAGTTATATTGTCTTTCAGGGAGTTAAGTATGCTCCCCCATATCTTGTTCTTATCCAATGTTACTCTCCAATAGGTTATGTACACATTTTACATAAAGATATCCACATAAGCAAAGGTCAAAATCCATTGAAATTGGTTATAGTTGACTTACACAAAAAATAAGTTATCCACATGTTGTTGATAAAATTGTTAATAAGTTTTGGCTGCCACAACATATTGTGTATAACTCATTTTTTGTACTTTATGTATTTTTTTATACACGTATTATAACAGGCATTAAGATCCTTATATTTCATAGGTTTCCTTGACTTGAGGAAAGCCTTAAATTATAATATTTTGGTCTATGTGCTTTTGGAATTCAGAGAGCACAACAAAAAATTAATTACATTATTATATTAATATATTCGACAAAGGAGAAAAGAAAATGAAAAGAACATATCAGCCTAAAAAAAGGCAGAGACTCAAAGAGCACGGATTCCGTAAGAGAATGTCCACGGCAAACGGCCGTAAAGTCCTCAAGAGAAGAAGAGCAAGAGGAAGAAAATCTCTGACTGCATAAGTCTGAAACAAAAAGATGAGAGATCACAGCGAGCTTACACTCAGAAAACAAAAGGACTTCAGCAGAGTTTACAACAGGGGAAAGTCCAGAGGAAGCAGATTTGTGGTCGTATTGTACAGAAAGAACAATCTCGATTTCACAAGGACTGCCTTTGTTTCGAGTAAGAAAGTAGGAAACTCTGTGGAGAGAAACAGAGCGAGAAGGCTTATGAAAGAAGCATATCGTTCACTCAAGGACAGAGTGGCACAAGGATACGACATTGTGTTCGTTGCCAGGAATACGATAATTGAAAGCAAAGAAAAGGAAGTCGAAAAGGTAATGAAAAAAACCATGAAAGCCTGCGAACTTCTCTCATCAAAATAAACAGACTGACAGAAATGAAGAGAAAGAACATATTTCAAAGAATAATGATATTCATGGTGAGAGCATACCAGCTGGGAATATCTCCGTACATCGGAGCCCACTGCAGATACACACCGACATGCAGCGCATATTTTATAGAAGCTGTTGAAAAGTACGGAGCTCTCAAGGGCGGATGGCTCGGAATACGCAGAATACTCAGATGTCATCCGGGTCGCCCGGGCGGATACGATCCCGTACCATGAAAAGAACGTTAACTGACGGAGACAATTAATGGGAATTATTGCAAAACCTATCGGATACCTGTTGATGGGAATATACAAGCTGGTCGGTAACTACGGACTGTCCCTGATAATCCTGACATTCCTGGTTAAATTGATTCTCTACCCTCTCTATGCAAAGCAGATCAAGTCGTCTGCGGACATGGCAGAGATGTCGGAGAAAGCACAGGACATCCAGCGCAGATATGCAAACGACAGAGAGAAGATGAACGAAGAGATGCAAAAGCTTTATGCCGAGACCGGATTCAATCCGATGAGCGGCTGTCTTCCTATGCTCATTCAGTTCCCCATCATCATGGGACTCTTCGCCCTCCTCAGAAATCCGATGAAATACATGCCGGCAAGTGAAACGATGATGTTTGCCAATCACGAGTCCTTCCTCTGGATCAAGGACCTCGCGCAGCCCGACATGTGGATTCTGCCTATTGCCGCAGGCCTCGCTACTTTCTTTGCATTCAGCATGAATTCAGCCATGACGATGCAGCAGCCGGGTGCACCTGCAGGACAGGCAAAGGCAATGAACGCTATCATGAAATACTTCTTCCCGCTGAGTATTCTCTGGCTTGCCAGATCCTATCCGGCAGGTCTCGCCATATACTGGGCCGGCGGACAGATTATGCAGATATTCTTTAACCTCAGAATCAACAAGATCAGAGAAAAGATTAATGAGGAAAAGGAACAGAAAAAACTCGTCCAGAGAGCAGAGAAGGAACTCGCAAGGAAGAAGAGAGCCAGAATGAAAGGAAGTAATCAGTAAATGAAGTCTACAGAAAAATGGGGAGTAGACGTTGAGACCGCAGTAGAGCTTGCGCTCAAGGACCTCAAGGCAGAAAGAAACGACGTTGAGGTGGAAGTACTGGAAGAATCATCGAGCGGTTTCCTCGGAATAGGCTCCAAACTCGCAAAGGTAAGAGTCAGCATCAAAGAAGGCGCTGAAGAAACAAACGAAAAAGCAACATTCGATGATATAGATGCACTGCTCGCAGGACTGCCGGAAAACGCAACACAGCAGCTTCCGGATGAAGTAAGAGCAGAGTTCGACAAATTCGAAGCAGAAGAAACAGCAGATGCAGAGGCGGCAGCCGCACTGCACGCAGGAGAGAGGAAAGAAAAGAGAAGCAGAAGACCTCGCAAGAAATACAGCCTGTCCATAGAGGACAGCCAGCTGGAAGAGGTCAAGAAGATGGATCCTGTAGAGGGCCACGTCGTTGAGACATTCCTCAGGGACATCGCAGAGCAGATGGGACTCGACCTCGACTTCGTCGTAAAGGAGGGAGAGGAAATCGTATTCGTGGAAATCACAGGTAAGGACACAGGTACCATCATCGGAAAGAGAGGATCCACGCTCGATGCAGTTCAGTGCCTCGCAAGCTACGTTGTAAACAAGGAAGCAGGCAAATACATCAGAGTCGTACTCGATGCCGAAAACTACAGATCCAAGAGAGAAAAGACTCTCATCAATCTCGCAAACAGGCTCGCAGGCAAGGTCGAAAGAACAGGAAGACCCACAACCCTCGAGCCGATGAACCCGTACGAGAGAAAGGTAATCCACTGCACACTGCAGGCTCACCCGGGCGTCATCACAAGAAGCGAAGGAAAAGATCCGTACCGCAAGGTAGTGATCGAGAGCAAGCACTAAGACCAGTGATAACAATGATAAAAACGGTTCTGATATCCGATACGGATTTCAGAACCGTTTTTTTTATGAATTTTCTTTCCTGTCTATTCGTCAGCGGATGAGAAGGTCTGCGTCGCCAGGACTTCGTCACCGTAAGTGAAGTTGACGGTTGCCGTGACGCCGGATATCTCGGTTTCGGTTTCGAGGCTCTTGCAGAGATTTGCAAACGGAGCCTTCTGTCCGTCGAGTGCAGTCTGAAGAGCTTTAATCATGGCCTCATCTTTCAAGGCGTCTTCCGATACGCCGTCAACCGATGCGAGGTCATATGAATAGACGATCTCGTTGCCATGGATTTCAACAGTCATGCCTGCATTTTCTGCTGCCGCCTGAATCTGCTGCTGGATATCCTCGTTGCTGTTAACCAGCTCCTCGATGGTGCCCGGTTTTTCGGCGCAGGATGTGAAGAGCATGCCAAGCGTCAAAACCAAGCCGAGCAGAATCATATATAAACTTTTTCTTTTGGAATTTGCCATTTTAAATGTTCCTTGCTTGCTGCCGTAGCTTAAGACCGCGGAATTATTCGCCGCTTCCGAAGAGATTGCTCAGGATACCGCTGTTTGATTCTTCGCTTTCGCTGCTTTCGGAGAGGTTGTTGCTCTTGTAGCCGCTCCCGCTGCTGTTATTCTGATTATTTGTATCTGATCCGAGTCCGCTGTTTGTGTTAGTTCCGTTATTTGTACTTCCGGAATCGGAGCCTGAGTTGCTGTTGAAAAGGCCGTTGCCGTTGTTGTTATTGTTATTGTTATTCTGCTGGGATTGTCTAGCTTCTTCGGCTTCCTTGCGAGCAGCTTCAAGTTCTTTCTGTGTCTTGGTCTTTACCTTGGACACATCTTCCTTGAATTCGTCCATGATTTCATAGACTTCTTTACGGGATTTTGCAGTTGCGAGTTCTTTCTGTACAGCGTCGAGATATCCCTGAATCTGAGTTGCCTCTTCGTTGTCATAGTCAGCCACATCGACATCCTGGACGACTTTCTGGGCATCACGTACTGCCATTTTTCCGTCGAGCACGCTGTATCCGTATGCACCACCGCCGGCCGATGCCAGCATCAGTATCAGCACGAGCAGGACTTTGACACCTGCGCCACCTCTTTTGTTGTTCATTTTCTCTTCCTTTCTGTAAGATCCTTCGCTTCGCTCAGGATGACAGCTTGCGTCACTCCGACAAACGAAGCGAGGATGATTTCTCTAACGCGGTAATTGTACCATTTTTATTATGATTAATAAACTGAAGACTTTTTTGGAATGAAGGCGGCAAATGCGGCAGGCTGTGTTAATATTGAAGCATGAAGATAAACGGACTGGTACTTGAAAATTTCAGAAACTATAAAAACCTCGAGATTGAATTCGACGAGAGGCGAAACCTCATCGTGGGAGAAAATGCACAGGGTAAGACAAACCTGGTTGAGGCGATTTATCTTACTGCGTTTGCCAGGTCTTTTCGTACGAACAACTCAGCTGACATGATCATGTTCGGCGAGGCAAGTGGCCGGGTCAGTGCGGATCTAACGAGCGAAGATATAGATAAGAACATAAGCATCACGATAAGGTCCGACGGAAAGAAGATGATCAAGAAGGACGGCAAAGTCGTAAAAAGGACGGCAGACCTTCTGAACACAGTGGTCGTTATCGTATTTACGCCGGAGGACCTCAGGATTATAAAGGATAGTCCGGATAAGAGGCGCGCGTTTATAAACCGCGAGCTGTCTCAGATGAGGCCGCGGTATTATGAGCAGCTGCGTCGCTACAATGAAGCGCTGAAGGAAAAGAACGCGCTGCTCAAAGGTTTTTTCAACGTAAAGAAAAAAACCTTTACGCGCGCCGACAATATATCATTGAACGATGTAACACCGGGATATGCACAGGGTGCAGGCGCCGGCAGTGGAGCTTCAGCTGACGGCGGAGCAGCCGCACCGGACAGAAACCCTTACGACAACTCCCGCCGCTACAACGAGGATATGCTCGATATCTACGACAGACAGCTCGCCGATGCGGGATATGAACTCATAAGATATCGCATGGAATTTACGGAGATGCTCTCGGAAGAAGCGTCGGAAATAATGCGCAATATTTCTGACGGAAGGGAGAGCCTTGAGATTAAATACAAGACCGCCTGCGATTTCGTGACCGCATCCGAGGGAAGGGACATACTCTACAGCCAGATAAGACATAACAGGGACAGGGATATATATAACGGAAGCGCGACGCTCGGACCGCACCGCGACGATCTCGAGTTTTTCATAAACGGAAACGATGCGAAGAAATTCGGTTCGCAGGGCCAGCAGCGAACCATAGCGCTCTCGCTTAAGCTGGCGGAGATCAGGATAGCGAGGCAGATGCTGGGCGAGGCGCCCGTGCTGCTGCTCGACGACGTGCTCTCGGAGCTGGACCCGGGCCGCCAGAGATTCCTGATCAGCGAGATAGATGACGTCCAGCTTTTCATCACGTCGGCGGAGCTTGCGGACGAAGTCCGAAGCGCCCTGCAGGGAGGCACACTCTTCCGAATCGAAGAAGGAAGCGTCACCCGCGTCGACAAATACTAAAGGTCCTTGATAACCGTATTGGCCCATTTGCCGGAGCGGTATCTTGCAGTCAGGATGACAGCCTTTACGATGCTCTCTGCGCGGGTCAGAAGAAGAGCCAGATGAATCGGCATGTGCCACACGACTGCAGCAAGGAACGCCAGAGGCACGGCAACCAGCCAGATCGTGCCGCACTCCACGTACATTACAAAGCGTGTATCGCCGCCGGCTCTCAGGATGCCCGTGACCATCATGCCGGTATACAGATCGATGAACATGGTCACGCCGAAAACTATCAGTATATAGAACATATATGTCTTGCCTTCCGGGGACAGTCTGAACACCCCGGAAAGAGGTCTTGCGAATATTATCGCAAGAAGACCCAGTATAATGCCGGCGCAGACAGCCACTTTGGCCAGATGCGCGGCAAGTTTTTTTGAGTAGCTGATATCTCCTTCGCCGAGCTTCTCACCCACGAGTATGAGGGCGGCATCACCTATGCTGAACGACGCGAAATTCAGAATATTGAACATGGAATTTGCGGCCTGATAAGCTGCAAACGCTGTCGTGCCTATGCGGTTATATGCCGCGACATACATGCTCTGACCCAGGCTCCAGAAGAATTCGTTTATGGTCGTCGGAGTCGCATTTCTCACAATCCTCCGGATAAGCTCGCGATCCCACCCGAAGTAGCTCGAAAGACTCCCTTTGAATTCGTTGCCCGGCCTGGTCGCAAAATAGAGATTAAGAAGAAACTCCAGGCACCTTGCAGATATCGTGCCGACCGCCGCGCCCGCGACGCCGAGAGCAGGCATGCCGAGTTTGCCGAAAATAAAAATATAGTTGATAAGCGTGTTGCTCGAAAATACCACCGTGCTGATAACAAGCGGTATTTTGACCTGCTGCGTGGACTTGAAAGCCATCTCCATCGGAGCCGTAAAAGCGAGCAGCAGAAATGAAAAGCTGTTGATCTTGACATAGGTGCCGGCAAGAGCCCGCACTGCCTTATCCCCCGTATATATTGAAAGAATCCCGTCGGTAAAGATATTGGTCAGCGCAAAGAACAGGAGGCCTAAAACCCCGAGCACCGTGATGGCAAACCCCACAACCTTGCGGATATTGGCCATATCCTTCGTGCCGTAGAACTGCGCGAGGAATGTGGCAGAGCCGCTCACAAATCCGAAAAGGATCAGATAATGAATCATGAAAAGCTGACCTGCGACGCCGACCGCCGCAAGCTCTGTCTCACCCAGCATCCCCACCATGAGGTTGTCCACCATCGTAAGAGTCGCCGATACGACGCCCTGTATGGCGATGGGTGATGCTATCTGAAATATCTTTTTGTTTACGCTTCTTGTATCAAAATTCATTCTTTTCACAGGCGGAGCCGGCATCAGCACGCCCCGCACACTGTCCAACAGTATATTGTAATTAAGGCTATTGAACAAGGCATTTCAATCTTGTTTTTTTGATAATCTCTCAACAACATGGAATTACTGGCTTACGGGACTTTTTCGTCGGATTGAAGGCGAAAATCGTCGATTTGAGGGATTTTTTCGTAAATACAAGATATTGTGGGAACTATTGCATAAAAATCGCTTATATGGTAAAATTCGGGCGTGAATCAGGGATGCTGCGCCCGTTTTTTTCATGTAAGGGACTTTTTGAAAAAAGCGGTGCGGGATAACAAAGCATATACATAAAAGGAAGAAAAAGAGGAAAAGAGAAAATGGCACAGAAACAGGAATACGGTGCGAGTCAGATAGAGGTCCTCGAAGGCCTTAAGCCGGTCCGTCTGAGACCGGGTATGTACATCGGAAGCACCGGCCCTGCCGGACTTCACCATCTGGTGTATGAGATCGTGGACAACTCGGTCGACGAAGCGCTGGCCGGGTACTGCAAGAACATCACGGTTGCCATCGAGCAGGACAACTCGATAACCGTAACGGACGACGGACGTGGTATGCCGGTGGACATACACCCCAAGATGGGCATACCTGCAGTCCAGGTAATCCACACTCAGCTGCACGCAGGCGGTAAATTCGGAGGCGGAGGATACAAGGTATCCGGCGGTCTTCACGGAGTCGGAGCCTCTGTAGTTAACGCGCTTTCAACTCACATGGTCGTGCAGGTCAAAAGAGACAACAAGATCTACGAGCAGGAGTACTTCAAGGGAGAGACCGCAACAGAGCTCAAGGTCATAGGCGAGTACAAGACAGGAAAGACCGGATCCAAGACTCAGTTCTGGCCTGACCCGGACATCTTCGATGAGACCGTATACGACTACGACACTCTCCAGAGGAGACTCCGCGAGATGGCCTTCCTTAACAAGGGCCTCTCGATCTCCCTCGAGGACAAGAGAGTGAGCCCGCACAAAAAGGACCACTTCTGCTTTGAGGGCGGAATCAAGGAGTTCGTTGAATATCTCAATAAAAACAAGGAAGCGGTCAATCCGACGGTCTTCTACTACGAGGCCGAAAAGCCGGGCTACTCGGTTGAGGTGGCGCTTCAGTACACTGACAGGTACAGCGAAAACATCATCTCGTTTGCCAACAACATCCATACAAACGAGGGAGGCTTCCACGAGGTGGGATTCAAGTCTTCGCTGACCAGGACCATAAACGACTACGCAAAGAGGAATAAACTCATCAAGGAAAACGACGACTCGCTGCAGGGAGAGGACGTGCGTGAGGGCATCACAGCCATCATCTCAGTCAAGCTCACCAACCCGCAGTTCGAGGGTCAGACCAAAGCCAAGCTCGGCAATGCCGAGGTCAAGGGCTTTGTCGAGACCAACACATCGGAGCATCTCACGTACTTCCTCGAGGAGAATCCAAAGCAGGCCAAGGTCATAGTCGACAAATGCCTCAAGGCCCAGCGCGCCAGGGAGGCCGCAAGAAAGGCCAGGGAGATCACAAGAAAGAGCAGCGTGCTCGAGACAACGTCACTTCCGGGCAAACTCGCGGACTGCTCCGAAAAGGACCCGGCACTTTCAGAGATCTTCCTCGTCGAGGGTGACTCCGCAGGCGGCTCCGCAAAGCAGGGGCGCGACAGAAAGCGCCAGGCAGTGCTGCCGCTGAGAGGTAAGATATTAAATGTTGAAAAGGCCAGACTCGACAGAGTGCTCTCATCCGATGAGATCAAGAACATGATCACGGCGTTCGGCTGCAACATCGGAAACGAGTTCGACCTGGACAAACTCAGATACCACAAGATCATAATCATGACGGATGCGGACGTCGACGGAGCCCACATCAGGACGCTCCTTCTGACTTTCTTCTTCAGATATATGAAGCCGCTCATCGAGGAAGGTTATGTGTACGCAGCCCAGCCGCCGCTCTTCAGGGTCAAGCAGGGCAAACAGATATGGTACACATACTCCGACGCCGAGCAGGAAAAGCTCCTCGCAGAGCTCAAGTCCAAGGGCGGTAACAACAAGGTGGAAATTCAGAGATACAAGGGCCTCGGTGAGATGGACTTTAACCAGCTCTGGGAGACTACGATGGACTACGACAACCGCACGCTCATCAGGATAACCATAGACGACGCGCATGCAGCAGATGAGATCTTTACAACCCTGATGGGAGATAAGGTTCCGCCGCGCAAAGCCTTCATCGAGGAAAACGCGCGCTACGTCCAGAACCTGGATATATAGAAAGATCCTTCGCTGCGCTCAGGATGACAGAGGCTGTCATTCTGAGGCCGCAGGCCGAAGAATCTTAATAGAGGAAATAAAATGGCAGATTTATTAGACAACAGCACAATAATCGAGCATGAGATATATGACGAGATGAAAAACTCGTACATCGATTACGCGATGAGCGTAATCGTAGGACGTGCTCTTCCGGATGTCAGAGACGGACTCAAGCCGGTTCACAGGAGAATCCTCTACGGCATGCATTCGCTCGGCATCACACCGGATAAACCACACAAGAAATCGGCGCGTATCGTCGGTGAAGTAATGGGTAAATACCACCCTCACGGAGACAGCTCCATTTACGAGGCCATGGTTAAGCTCGCCCAGGACTTCTCGACCAGATACCCACTCGTCGACGGCCACGGCAACTTCGGATCGGTCGACGGTGACGGAGCCGCCGCATCGAGATACACCGAAGCCAGGATGTCACCGTTCTCGCTTCAGATGGTCAGAGACATCGAAAAGGACACGGTGGACTTCGCGGACAACTACGACGGAGAAGAGCAGGAGCCTGTAGTGCTCCCATCGAGAGTGCCCAACCTCCTGATTAACGGCTCAAACGGAATTGCCGTAGGAATGGCCACATCGATCCCGCCGCACAACCTCGGAGAGACCATCGACGCATGCGTCAAGATGATAGACGAGCCGGACTGCTCCATTGACGATCTCATCAAGATTATCAAGGGCCCGGATTTTCCGACCGGCGCGATGATACTCGGAAAGAGCGCTGCCAGGGAGGCATATCTCACGGGACAGGGCAAGGTAAACGTCAGGTCCGTATGCGAGATCGAAGAGACCCGGGGCGGACGCATGCACATCATCGTGTCCGAGATACCTTTCCAGGTCAACAAAGCCAGACTGATCGAGTCCATGGCGGACCTAGTAAGGGATAAGAAAATCGACGGCATCAGCGCAATCCGTGATGAGTCAAACAGAGAGGGAACGAGGATAGTCATCGAGCTCAAGCGTGATGCCAATCCGAACGTAATCCTCAACAGACTGTACAAACATACATCGCTTCAGACTTCGTTCAGCATGATCATGCTGGCGCTCGTAAACGGAGAGCCCAAGATCCTCAACCTCAGGCAGATCCTCGAGGAGTACCTGAAGCACCAGAAGACAGTAGTCACCAGGAGAACCAGATTTGACCTCGCCAAGGCAGAGGCCAGGGCTCACATCCTGGAAGGACTCATTATCGCACTGGATAATATCGACGAAGTCATCGCCACCATCAGATCGGCATACAACGACGCCAAGGAAAAGCTGATGGTAAGGTTCGGACTTTCCGAGATACAGGCACAGGCCATACTCGATATGAGGCTGGCCAAACTGCAGGGACTCGAGCGCGAGAAAATCCAGGCAGAGTATGACGAGCTCCAGAAGAGGATCGCCTACTACAAGAGCCTGCTCGCTGACGAAAAGCTTCTGATGGGAGTTATCAAGGATGAGCTGCTTGAGATCAAGGACAAATGGAGTGACCCAAGGCGCACCAAGATTGTGGCTGACGAGGGAGAACTCGATGAAGAGGCCCTCATAGATGAAGAGGATGTCGCCATCACGCTGACTCACCTCGGCTACGTCAAGAGAGTGCCGGCAGACACATACAAGGCTCAGAGGAGAGGCGGCAAGGGCATAGTGGGCCTGACGACCCGCGAGAGCGACTTCGTCAGAGACCTTATTATCACCAGCACGCACGACTACCTCACGTTCTTTACGGACATGGGCCGCGTCTACAAGATAAAGGCATACGAGATTCCGGAAGCATCCAGGACGGCCAAGGGCACGCCTGTAATAAACTTCCTCAACCTCAATGCGACAGAGCGCGTGACCGCTATGATACCTATCCGCGAGTTCTCTGCAAATGAGTGCCTCGTGATGGTAACACGCCAGGGTACGATAAAGAAGACGCCGCTTAGCGAGTTCGATACAAACAGAAAGACCGGACTTATCGCCATCACGCTTAAGGAGGGCGACAAGCTCATCAGCGTGGCACAGGCCAGCGGAGACGAAAACGTGCTCGTGGTCACCAAGAAGGGTAAAGCCATCGCGTTCTCCGAAAAGGACGTAAGACCTATGGGCCGTAACGCCGGCGGTGTCAGAGCCATACTCCTCGACAAGGACGACGAGGTCGTATCCATGGAGCTCGACATCGACCAGCAGAGAAAGATGCTCGTAATCACCGAGAACGGATTCGGAAAGAGGACACCTCTTCCTGAGTACAGGCTCCAGGCCAGAGGCGGCAAGGGAGTTGCCACATACGACAAGACCAAGTTCGGAAAGACGGGACTTCTCGTCGGAGCCACCATCGTAAACGATGAGGACGAGGTCATGGTCATCAACTCCAACGGAGTCATCATCCGTATCCGCGCAAACGAGGTCAGCACTTCGGGCCGCACGACACAGGGAGTCAAGATCATGAAGGTCGAAAAGGACAACCACATCGTGTCGTTTGCCAAGGTCGTGGATGAGGAAAGCGCTGAAAAGGCAGCAAGCGCCAAGGACAGCAAGCCGGAGAATCCGAATGTCGGAGCCGACGGAAATGAACAGATGACCCTCGAAGACGCGTAAAGGCATTTTCGGTAATATACGCGGGACGATTATAAGCGTCCCCGGAGAACGTTACAGAAAGGAAGTTATTTAAGATGAAGGTGAAGAAGATGAAGAAAAGCATTTCAGTTATTGCGGCGCTGATGATGGTGCTTACAATGATGCTGACGGCCTGTGGAGGCGGAAGCAGCAGCGACAGCGCGGATGCAGGGGCGAAGGATGCAGAGCCGAATGCGGGATTTGAAGGAATTGTATATACCATTCCCGATGGATGGACCGCTGCTGAGAAGAGCGAAGGTTATGTAAGCTACAAGATTCCCGATACGGATTTCAGCATGGGCGTGGTAAATACCACGGAGGAAGATTTCGCTGAGATGAAGGATACTCTGCCGGAAGAGCTGAAGTCGGAAAGTCTGAGCGAGTTCTTTGAGAAAGCATACAAGGCTTCCGATGAAGCCAAGAAAAAGAATCACCTGGACCAGAGTGTGGAAAAGGTCTGCGACAGCGATGCGTATTATACAAAGAGAGCCAATGAGAGCGACACCGGCTATCAGTCGGCATCCGTGGCCTGGATGTATGAAGGCAGCATCTATGAGATGTATATGATGAATAACAAAGCATACGACAACGAGGGAAACCCTGTTGAAGGAGCTGAACTGATGCATGAGGACATGCTCGAAACTTTCGAAGGAGTCTTCGCCACAGTAAAGCCCGGCGACGGATCGGCGTTTGCCGCAGAAGTCGAAGCACCCACCGAGCTTGGAGAGATTACGTTTGAAATACCGGAGGGCTATGAGGCTGTCGATATTTCAGAAAACTTCCTCAATTTCAAAAAGGAAGGAAGCGAAGCAACTCTTCATATGAATCGCGTGACAGAAGAAGAAGTGAAAAACATCGAGCAGGACGGAAAGAAACTCACATCACTTGAGGAGTACTTCGGAGAGGGAGAAACAGCTGACGAGGATAAAGCTACAATAGCAGGAATCGAAGGCCGCATGTACAAGTATCCTGATGAAGATGGCAAAATGTACAACTGCAGCGCATCATTTATGACAGACCAGGCCGTATACGATATCAGCATGGACACCGATGCTTATGATGAAAACGGACTCAAGGCGGATGCAGTCGCTCTGACTGACGAAGACGTAGCTGCATTTGATGCATTCGTACAATCAATCAAAATGAAATAGTAGCTAAATAAAAGCTGATGAGTAATGGCGCCTGCTCCGGCGGGCGCCGTTTTTTGCGCAACGAGAAAGGAGGTCCGATTGAGTTTGGACCTCCCGTCTCTGTATATATACTGTAACGATGAACTATGTTATGCAGCGATTAGGATTCTTCGCTTCGCTCAGAATGATTTCTGTGGTATTAGCTTGAGAAGATCTGAGCCCAGTATGTAACTCCGTTGTACTCGTAGCATGCGATTCCAACCTTTGTGAAGTTCTT
>ONJG01000070.1 GCA_900318105.1 uncultured Eubacteriales bacterium | reverse complement strand
GGTGTGGCGGAATTGGCAGACGCGCGGGATTCAAAATCCCGTGATAGCAATATCGTGTGGGTTCGACCCCCACCACCGGCACCAGCAAAGTATAAGATTCACGGAGGTAATTATGACTAATCCCAACAGCCCTATTCCAAGCATTGTCTTGATGGTCGCATTTGTTGCAATACTGTATTTCATGATGATAAGACCTCAGAGGAAGAGAGATAAAGCCGATCAGGAGATGAGAGCTGCTCTGAAGGTAGGGGATGAGGTTATCACTATCGGCGGTATCGTCGGAAAAGTCGAGAAAATTACCGACAAGACAGTCGTTGTTTCGACTACAGCCTCAAAGAACAAAATCGAATTTGTCAAGACTTCCATAGCAAGCGTCAGCAAGCAGAGTCAGGGCGGAGCCGCTCCTGCCAAGGAAGCAGTCAAGATAAACGAAGAAGAGAAATCACCAAACAGGGACAAGAAAGTAACACCTAAGAAACTAGGCAAAAAATCCGAAGAGGAAAAAGCCGGAAATGAAGCTGAATAATCAAAACAGACCCGCCTAAAAAGCGGGTCTTCAATTTAATACAAAAAATGGTGCAATTAATGCCGATTTTCATTGAAATTGCAAGGAAAATTGAGTAGAATATATTGATGAATTTTTATAAGTCGTATTTTGCGATTTTTTGAAAAAATAATCTAAATTGAAAGGTATTTGATCTAATGAAAACAGGTAGAAGAAAAGTATTTGCGGTACTTATTATCCTGCTCCTGATTGCTTCGTGGACGGTGTCGTTCACGGGAATCGGAGATAAGTTCGAAAATCTCGGCAAACAGCTGAAATACGGACTTGATATCAACGGAGGCGTATACGTACTCCTTGAAGCAGATTCCAAGGAGACGGGAACCGAGCTCACTGCAATCATGAACCAGACCAAGAGCGTTCTCGAAAACCGTGTAAATGCCATGGGTATCAGCGAAGCTCAGGTATCAATCGAAGGCACAAACAGAATCAGAGTAGAGATGCCCGGTGTTGAAAATGCAGAAGAAGCCATAGAGCAGATAGGCCGTACGGCTCAGCTCCAGTTCTTCCTCGCCGACGGCACGCTCGCTCTTACAGGCGAAGGAATCAGTGATTCTCAGATTGCCACCGATACGCAGAACGGAGGCTATAAAATAACCATCGATTTCACTGCAGAGGGCAGCGATCTCTTCGCCGATGCCACTGAAAAGGCCTTTTCGGGAGAGGTGCAGCCCAGCATGACCGATGAGTCCGGAAATGTCGTACAGAACACAGCAATCGTAATCGCACTTGACGATGAAGTTATCTCTGCTCCTACGGTAAATGAAAAAATCAATTCAAGATCATGCGAAATTACAAGACCGGGCGGATTTTCTGAGACAGAAGCATCACAGCTTTCTGCTCTCATCAGGGGCGGTGCGCTTCCTGCAAATCTGACCGAGATTAACTCATCCGTACAGACGGCTACTATAGGCGCCAATGCACTGCAGCTTTCCGTAAAAGCCGGTGCCATCGGTCTCGGACTCGTTATGATAATAATGCTCATAATATACGGAGCTCTCGGATTTGTTGCAGACATCGCTTTGCTTCTCTATATCCAGCTTGTACTCTGGATCATGGTCGCGATGGGATCAGTGCTCACGCTTCCGGGTATTGCCGGTATCATCCTGTCCATAGGTATGGCGGTTGACTCAAACGTAATCATCTTTACCCGAATCAGAGAGGAGATTGCCAAGGGCAAATCAGTCAGGGTTGCCGTTGATATGGGATACAAAGCAGCGCTCGGTACGGTTGTCGACTCACAGACGACAACACTTGTGGCAGCGTTCGTGCTCTACCTCTTCGGTACAACATCCGTAAAAGGATTCGCTCTCACACTTATGATCGGTACTGTGATGAGCGTTATCACTGCTGTATTCATTACACAGCTCTTCGTCAATCTTATGGCAGAGAGCAAGACCTTCGGAACAAATTCAATGTTCGGAACCAAAGAGGACGGCTCACCCAAGGTCAAGCTTGGTAGCTTTAATATTAAATTTATTGAAAACCGCAGGAAGTTCTACGCTGTCAGCCTGGCTGTAATTATCGTCGGTCTTGGCTTTATGGCTTTCAGAGGCCTTAATTACGGAATCGATTTTACCGGCGGTACAATGATGCAGATAGAGCTTGGGAAAGAAGCGAGCATTGATGAGGTTAAAGAGACAATTGCCGATTTCGACCTGAATCCAACTATCGTATATGCAAGTGACAATAACTCGCAAATTATCATAAGGACAATCAAAGATCTGAAATCCGCAGAGCGTCAGGAGGTTGTGGACAAACTCCAGGAAAAATACGGATTTGATGACAGCGACGTACTGGCATCCGAGGTATTCGGACCCACGGTAGGAAAGGACCTCAGAAACAACGCCATCAAGTCCATACTTATCGCAGCCGCATGCATGCTCATATACATCAGGTTCAGATTCAAGGACTGGAAGTACGGACTTGCAGCTGTTGCGGGACTTGCCCACGACGTACTCGTTGCGCTTTCGATATATGCCATTTTCAGAATTACAATCAACAACCCGTTTATCGCAGGTATCCTGACCGTAGTCGGATACTCAATAAACGATACGATTGTAGTATTTGACAGAATCAGAGAAAATACCAAATTCTTTAAGCGCAAACAGAGTGTTGAGCTTATCGATACGAGCATCAACCAGACCCTGTCAAGGTCGCTTATGACATCACTTACCACTTTCGTCGTAATGGTGCCGCTGTTCATCATGGCAAGCTCAGAGCTCAGATCGTTCCTGATCCCGCTTATCATCGGTGTGTTTGTCGGTACATATTCATCGATTTTCCTCTGCAGCCCGATATTCTATGAACTGACAAAGAAAGACGGCATTTCAAAGTACGAGGATAACAAAGCCAAGGCAGACAAGGCACGCAAAAAAGCTAATAAACGCAGAGACGACGAGGGTATAAGACTCTAATCAATCGTTACAGGTCGGAGGAAGAATGGCAAATCAGAAGTTCATAGACCTTTCCACCGAAAAGTTCATAAAGGATATGAGCGAGATCAATCCCAAATACGATGATTCCGTCATCGTAAGAGCTTATGAGATTGCACGCTCGCTTCATGAGGGGCAGTTCCGTAAAAGTGGTGAACCTTACATAATTCATCCTGTTGCGGTGGCCAAAATCCTTGCGAATTTCGGAATGGATAACGAAACTGTAATAGCCGGACTCCTGCACGATGCTGTTGAGGACACAAACTACACTCAGGAGGATCTTGCAAAGGACTTTGACGAAAAGATAGCTCTGCTGGTGGATGGTGTCACCAAGCTCGGCAACATATCATACGACTCAACCGAAGCCGTTCAGGCCGAGAATTTCCGCAAGATGTTCCTGGCCATGTCCAAGGACATAAGGGTGCTGATAATCAAACTTGCCGACAGGCTTCACAATATGAGAACCCTTGAGTATATGTCTCCGGAGAAAAGGATTTCCAAATCACTTGAGACTCTTGAGATATATGCACCACTGGCCGGCAGGCTCGGAATATTCAGCATCAAGTTTGAACTCGAAGACCTGGCTCTTAAATATCTGCACCCCATAGAGTATAAAAATCTCGAGGTGGCAGTTAAAAAGAAAAAGGCGGAATATGAAAAGAATCTCGACGCGCTTATCGCCGAGATATCCGATGAACTTGACGAAGCTGACATTCAGCACGACGTCAAGGGCAGATCCAAACACATATACAGCATCTATCGCAAGATGGTTGTTCAAAACAAGCAGATCGATGAAATATTCGATCTGCTTGCCGTAAGGATACTGGTAGGCAGTGTAAAGGACTGTTATGCCGCACTCGGGCTTGTACATACCAGATGGACTCCGATTCCCGGCAGGTTCAAAGATTACATCGCCATGCCAAAGCCCAATATGTATCAATCCATACATACGACGGTTATAGGCGATAACGGAGAACCCTTTGAAATTCAGATAAGAACATATGAGATGCACCGCATCGCCGAGTACGGAATCGCAGCTCACTGGAAGTACAAAGAAGGCAAGACATCCGGAAGCGAAGAGGAAAACGAACAGAAACTCGCATGGCTGAGGCAGGCTCTGGAATGGCAAAAGGAAGCCGATGATTCCGTTGAATTCCTGCAGACTCTCAAAGTTGACCTCTTTGATAACCAGGTATTCGTATTCACTCCGGCGGGAGATGTAATGGAGCTTCCGGCCGAAAGCACGCCTCTGGACTTCGCATTTAAAATACATACCGATGTCGGCATCAGATGCGTCGGAGCCAAAGTAAACGGAAAGATGGTAACGATAGACCACCATCTCCAGAACGGGGATATAGTCGAAATCGTAACATCCGCAAACTCCTCCGGCCCGAGCATAGACTGGCTCAAGAACTGCAAAACATCGCAGGCCAGGGCCAAGATAAGAAACTGGCTCAGAAAATCCGATAAAGATACGGATATACACAAGGGCAAAGCCCACATAAACAGTTACATCAAGAAGAAGGGTTACGATCCCGCACTTGTAACAAAAAATGCATATATTCTCAAGGCGGTAAAGGATTTTAACTGTTCAAATGTAAATGAGCTTTATCTTCAGATTTCAAGGGGCGGAAGCACCGTATCAAAATTAGGGCAGAAACTCATTGAATATTATGAAGCCGATAATAAAGATAAGGAAAAAGCCAGGGAAGAAGCCCTTATAGAGGCTTCCAAAAAACCACAGGTTAACAGAGGCAAGGAAGGATCCGACTCAGGTATTGTGGTCAAAGGCTCGGATAACCTCCTTATCAGAAGAGCCACATGCTGCAACCCTGTTCCGGGCGATGCAATTATAGGCTATGTATCCAAGGGTAAAGGCATAACAGTACACAGAACAGACTGTTCAAACCTTAAGAATCTCAGTGAGAAAGATAAGGGCAGGCTCATGGAAGTCGAATGGGACACCCCGAGCGATACACTGAAGTATTTCGTGGATATTCAGGTCATTTCAGAAGAGAGAAAGGGAATGTTCAAGGACATCTCCAAGGTATGCGATGACTATGATATAGAGGTGGTCGGACTCAATCTGACAGACGGAGAACCCGGCACCACAAATACATTACTGAAGGTTGAAATCAGCGATATGCACCAGATACAGAGGCTCCTGACCGCGCTAAGACAGCTGGAAGGAGTCATAAAGGTGTTCAGACCCAGATAGTTAACGATAAATTGTTGAGGTAAATAATGGGCATTCAGACCAAATGCTTCCCATATGGAATATACGGCGAAAACACATACGTAATTACCGACGAGGCCACGGGCTATAAAGCCGTTATAGACCCGGGTTATTTCGGCATGGATGTCAGGATGGAGATTCAGAACAATGCTTATCTCAAGTATCTGCTTCTGACTCATGCACATCATGATCATTTCAGTGCTGTAAGTGATTATCTTAAGGAATACAGCGCCGTGAATTTCGCTGCTCCCCTCAAGGAAAAAGCTCTGATGAGATCATGTCCAGAACCGCATACATGGCTCAGTGAAGGCGATGTGATAACCCTCGGAGCAAGCGAACTTACGGTAATAGAAACACCGGGACATACAGCCGGCGGTATTTGTTTTGCCACAGATAAGGAAATCTTTACCGGTGATACACTGTTCAGGCTTTCTGTCGGACGTACGGATCTCGAATCCGGAGACTGGAATACTCTTGTCAAGTCCATCAGTGAAAAGCTTTATACACTTGATGAAGATCTCGTTGTATATCCGGGACACGGTGCTCCGAGCTCAATAGGATTTGAAAAGAGGGCCAATCCTTTTGTATAGATTTTATGTACCGTCCGATGGTTATGAATATCACTATGCAGAGCTCTGCAGGGTTTTTCTCCCTGAGGATGATTTCGAGATTATCAGCATTGATAAACTGCCCGATCCGGGATTTGTAAATGAGAACAGTTACGTAATCGGTACTTCCGGATCTCACGACAGAGACTCCGTAAAAAGAGAACTGTACGCTGTCCTGTCGGATATTACGGACATGAAGCCCGAATGGGGCACGCTTACGGGGGTCAGGCCCCTTAAACCCGCACTCGATATTTTAGGCCGGACAGGCAGTCTCGATGACATGAAACGCTCTTTGAAAGAGCTCTATCTGATTGCTGATTCAAAGGCCGATCTTCTTTCCGAGATAGCCGAATATCAGACAGAGTATGTCCGCGGCAATCCTTCTGATTTCATTTCGGTATATACGGGTATTCCGTTCTGTCCGACCAGATGTGAATACTGTTCATTTGCATCAAATGTTGCAGATGAGGATGCCATTGCTCTTTATCTTGAGAATCTTGGAAAAGAAATCAGATATACTGGACATTTATACAAGGAACACAATAAAGGCAAGGGAATAGAGAGCATTTACATAGGAGGAGGAACTCCTACAACTCTCAGCTCCGGACAGCTGGAAACCTTAATAGGCATCATCTCGGATGCATTTTCCGTCAATCCGAAGGATCTCGAGTTCACCGTTGAAGCCGGCAGGCCCGATACGATCACGGAGGATAAACTGCTTACGCTGAAGAAATGCGGCATAGCAAGGATAAGCATCAATCCTCAGAGCATGAAGGATGAGACAATGAAGCTTATCGGGAGGAATCACACATCGGATGATATAAGACGTGCATTTGCTGCTGCTGATAAAATCGGTTTTGATGTCATAAATGCCGATCTTATAGCCGGCCTACCGGGCGAAAGTCCGGCAGACTTCAGCTCATCGCTCGATGAAATCATAGCCCTGGGTGCCGAAAACATCACGGTTCATACACTTTCGGTCAAAAGAGGTTCAAGGCTGCATGAAAATGACCCGCTCTACTACAGAAGAGACATAGAGAGGGTATCGGATATGCTCTCTTATGCGAGGGAAAGATTAAAGGATGAGGGCTATTATCCGTATTACATATACAGACAAAAGCACCAGATGGGAGCCTTTGAAAACGTAGGCTACTGCAAAGCCGGCAAACATTCCATATACAACATAAGAATTATGGAGGACAAGCAGAGCATCATAGCACTGGGGGCCGGAGCAGTCGGAAAGCTTTATTATCCTGATGAAGACAGGATCGAGAGGATAGCCAACGTAAGCAATTATGAGATATACAGCGAGCGTTTCGATGAAATGCTCGAAAGAAAAGATAAATACTTTGGAGGATAAGATGGCGATTAAAGCGCAAAAGGGTACCAAGGATATGCTCCCTCAGGATGCATATAAATGGCAGTACATAGAAAAGGAATGGAAAAAAATCTGCGCTGAATACGGATTCAATGAGATAAGAACTCCCGTGTTTGAGGCAACAGAGCTTTTTAACAGGGGAGTTGGTGATACAACGGATATAGTTCAAAAGGAAATGTACACTTTTGAGGATAAAGGCGGACGAAGCATTACGCTTAAACCCGAGGGCACATCTCCGACCGTAAGGGCTTTTATCGAAAACAACATATATGCCGAAACGCAGCCCACCAAGGTTTTTTATGATACTGCATGCTACAGATATGAAAAACCGCAGTCCGGAAGGCTCAGGGAGTTTCATCAGTTCGGAATTGAGAACTTCGGCACTTCATCCATGCTCGCAGATGCTGAGATTATCGCACTCGGATATGAGTTTCTGGAGCGTATGGGAGTCAGGAATACCGAGCTTCACATATCAAGTGTCGGCTGCCGTAACTGCAGGCCGGTTTACAGAAAAAACCTGCAGGATTTCCTCAGGCCCAAGTACGATCAGCTCTGTGAAACCTGCAAGATGAGATTCGAAAAGAACCCGATGAGAATTCTCGATTGCAAGTCGGATAAAGATCAGGAGCTCGTAAAGGGTGCTCCGATGATGATCGATTATCTGTGCGACGAGTGCAAAAATGATTTTGAAGAACTCAAAATGCATCTCGATGCCATGGGTATAAAGTATGTCGTGGACCCGTCAATAGTAAGAGGCCTCGATTACTATACCAAGACGGCATTTGAGTTTATCAAGACTGACGGCGGTTCTCAGGGAACCGTATGCGGTGGCGGCAGGTATGATCATCTTATCGAAGAGGTCGGAGGACCCGATATGCCGGGAGTCGGTTTCGGACTTGGTAAGGAAAGACTCATCATGATGATGGAGGAGGCAGGATCCGACTTCGGAGGCGCAGAGGCACTGCAGCTTTTCGTTGCGTGGATAGGCGATGAAGCCAGGGAGTTTGCCGTTAAACTGATCAGCGGTCTGCGAAGGCAGGGGATCAGATGTGAACTGGATACCAGGGAGCGCAATCTCAAGGGACAGATGAAATATGCAAATAAACTCGGAGCTTTATATACTGCCGTAATCGGAGATGATGAAGTAAAGAGCGGTGAGATAACTCTCAAGAACATGGAGAGCGGAGAACAGATAAAGGTAAAGAAGGAGGATCTGGCAAATGCTGTATAAGAGAACCCATATGTGCGGAGATCTCAGAATTTCCGATGTTAATGAAAATGTAGTGCTTAACGGTTGGGTAGCAAAGGCCAGAAGTCTGGGTGGCCTTGTCTTTGTAGATCTAAGAGACAGGACGGGCATAACTCAGATTACATTCAATGAGGATGCGCCCGCCGATATTCTCGAAAAGGCCAAATCCCTCAGAAGTGAGTTCTGTATAGGCGTCAAAGGAGTTGTTAAGGAAAGAAGCTCAAAAAACTCCGGCATACCGACAGGCGAAATTGAGGTATTTGCCGATGGTCTTGAGATATATTCCTCATCGGAGACTCCGCCTATTTATATAAAAGACGACGACAATGTCGATGAAGCACTCAGACTCAAGTACAGATATCTTGATCTCAGAAAGCCCAAAATGCAGTACAACCTTAACATGAGACATAAGATCGTCAAGACTACCAGGGACTATTTCGACGAGAACGGGTTCATTGAGGTCGAGACACCTATACTCATCAAGCCTACACCCGAAGGCGCCAGGGATTATATAGTGCCGAGCAGGGTGCATAACGGAGAGTTCTACGCTCTTCCTCAGTCGCCTCAGATGTTCAAGCAGATTCTCATGGTGTCAGGAAGCGACAGATATATGCAGATAGCCAAGTGTTTCCGCGATGAGGACCTCAGGGCAGACAGGCAGCCTGAGTTTACTCAGATAGACCTTGAAATGTCATTTGCCGGAGTGGATGACGTAATCGAGGTTCAGGAAGGCTTTATCAAGAGAATCATGAAGGACATAAAGGGCATCGATATAGAGACTCCGCTTCCGAGGCTCACATATGACGAGGCGATGGAAAGATACGGTTCCGATAAACCCGATACGAGATTTGACATAGAACTTATAAAGCTCAATGATTTCTTCGGAAATTGCAGTTTCGAAGTCTTTAACAACGCACTTAAAGAAGGCGGAGATATCCGCGGCATCTGCGTACCGGACGGTGCTTCGGTATTTTCAAGAAAGAAGATAGACAAGATCACCGAAGAGGTAAAGCATTACGGTGCCAAAGGACTTATATGGGTCAAGAAGGATGAGAACGGAATATCATCATCCATTGGAAAATTCTTCGGCGAAGATGAGCTTTCCGCACTGATTGAAAAGTGCGGCGGCAAGTCCGGAGACATCGTGTTTATCGTCTGCGGTCCTTCAAAGGTAACTTACGATTCACTCGGTTTCCTGAGGAGAAGGGTTGCCGGAGAGCTCGGACTTCTGGACGATAACAAGTTCAACTTCCTCTGGGTTGTGGACTTTCCGATGTTTGAAAAAGATGAGGATGGCAGGCTGAAAGCCATGCATCATCCGTTCACGCAGCCCAAGCTCGATCAGCTTGACAAATTGGACAATGACATACTTGGTCTCAAGGCCAATGCATATGACATAGTTCTCAACGGCGTTGAGCTCGGCGGAGGATCAGTCAGAATACACGACCAGGAACTTCAGAAGAAAATGTTCAGCGTCCTCGGACTGACGGAAGAGGAATGCGAGCAGAAATTCGGCTTCCTCATTGAGGCTTTCAAATACGGAGCACCACCTCATGCGGGACTTGCTTACGGACTCGACAGACTTGTCATGCTGCTCCTGGGAGAAAAAAGCATACGTGAGGTTATCGCATTTCCAAAGAATGCCGCTGCCGAATGCCCGCTTTGCGAAGCTCCTGCACCGGCCGAACAGGAACAGCTGGATGAACTAGGAATCGGTCTTGTAAAATGAAAAAGATAGGCATTTACGGAGGCACATTCGATCCCGTACACAGGGGACATATATCATTGGCCAACGCTGCCTGCAGTGAGTGCAGTCTTGACAGGATTATATTCATGCCCGCCTACATCTCTCCGTTCAAACAGGATAAAAAGGTGACGTCCGGCGAACAGAGACTCAGGATGCTTGAGGATGTGATGCATTACAATCCGGCCTTTTCGGTATCAGCATATGAGATCAGCAAAGAAGGTCCCTCATATACAATTCTTACTCTTGAGGAATGGGACCGCATACTGGATGGTGAATTATTCTTTATCCTGGGCTTTGATTCGACAGTTGAAATCGACACGTGGTTCAGAGGAGAGGATATTCTGAAAAAATATCCGCTGGTTACTGCCGTAAGACCCGGAGTTGATATCTCATGCGGACTGGATAAATTTGAATTAATGAGAGAAAAATACGGGGCTGATATCAGAGTACTTGATATGGATCCCGTGGATGCATCTTCGACCGAAATCAGAAAGAGGGTTCTGGAAGGTAAAAGCATATCGGACCTTGTGATGCCCGAGACAGAGGAGTACATACTTGAGCATAATCTGTACAGATAGAGACAGGCTCGAAGCTTTTATGAAAGCTGAGCTTAATGAGAAAAGATATATTCATTCGCTGGGCGTTGAAGAAATGGCAGTTCATCTGGCTGAAATCCACGGCGCTGATGTCGAAAAAGCAAGCTTTGCAGGACGCTATCACGATATAGCCAAATGTTTTACGACAGAACGGATGAATGAATACGTACTGAGGTACTCTCTGGGAGATGAATATATCGATAATCCCGCCCTTGCACATTCAAAGGTTGCCGCCGCAATACTTTGTAATGAATACGGCGTGCAGGATGAAGACCTGCTGAATGCAGTAAAGAGCCATACAACCGGAAGAGCCGGAATGTCACTTCTCGAGGAAATCGTGTACGTGGCAGATGCGATAGAACCCAATAGGGATTATCCTTCGCTTAAGACCCTGCAAAAGCTCGCAGAAAGCGACCTTGACGGATGCTGCATCATAATACTCGATTTTACTGTCGATATGGTCAGAGCAAAAGGACGCGAGGTGGATAAAACAACCCTGAATGCCAGGGACTACATGCTTGAAAAAATCAATAAGAAAGATGGGAGATAAGGACTAAATGGAAAGTAAAGAAACAGCACAGATGCTCGCTGATGTTCTCAGCAGCAAAAAAGCCAGGGATGTTGTAATAATCAATATATCCGAGAAGTCTTCTTTTGCGGATTATTTTGTTCTTGCAACAGCAGGCTCTGAGAGACAAATGGGAGCGCTGTCCGAGGAAATTGAAGACAAATTCTCCGAAATCGGGATCGATCCCAAGAGCAAAGACGGACGCCCCGAGACCGGCTGGATACTTGTTGACGGCGGAGATGTTATAGTAAATCTCTTCACCGAGGAGACCCGTGACAAGTACACCTTAGAGAAAATATGGAACGACTGCGAATCCATACGCGTTGAATAGTATTCATAACATGAGGAGTTAATTAATGAACGACAGATACGATTTCAAGGAAATAGAAGCAAAGTGGCAAAAGATCTGGGAGGACGAAGAAGCCTTCAGGACAGTTGAGGACGAGAGCAAGGAGAAGTTCTATGTTCTTGAGATGTTTCCTTATCCTTCGGGCAAGCTTCACATGGGTCATGTCAGGAACTACTCGATAGGAGATGTACTGGCCAGATATAAAAAGATGGCCGGATATAACGTGCTGCATCCGATGGGCTATGACTCATTCGGACTTCCTGCGGAGAATGCCGCCATCCAGAACAACGTAGAGCCTGCAAAGTGGACTTATGAGAATATGGATGAGATGGACAAGCAGCTCAAAAGCATGGGACTCTCATATGACTGGGATAGAAAAGTTGCCACATGCAAGCCTGATTACTACAAATGGATGCAGTGGATTTTCATACAGTTCTACAAGAAGGGATTGGCGTATAAAAAAGACAATCCCGTTAACTGGTGCCCGAGCTGCCAGACTGTGCTGGCAAACGAGCAGGTCGTGGATGGCAAGTGTGAAAGATGTCATACCGAAGTGACAAAGAAGAATCTCTCGCAGTGGTATCTTAAAATCACTGACTATGCCGACAGACTGCTTGAAAATCTCGACACTCTGGATGGATGGCCTGACAAGGTCAAGACCATGCAGAGAAACTGGATCGGAAAATCATACGGCGCAAACATCAACTTTAAAATAAAGGACAGCGACAAGACCCTGGAAGTATTCACCACCAGAGCCGATACGCTTTTCGGTGCCACATATATGGTAATGTCTCCTGAGCATCCTTATGTGGATGAGATCGTTTCCGGTCTTGACAGCGAGGATGAAGTCAGGGCTTATCAGGAAAAAGTGCGCCATATGAGCGACATCGAAAGGACTTCCACAACCAATGAAAAGACGGGAGTATTCACCGGAAGATACGCGATAAATCCCGTAAATGGAAAAGAGATTCCGATTTATATTTCCGACTATGTACTTATGGGCTACGGAACAGGTGCCATCATGGCTGTACCTGCACACGACCAGAGGGACTTTGATTTTGCAAAGAAATTCGGACTTGAAATAATTCCAGTAGTGGATCCGGAGGATGAAACAATCGACCTTTATGATCTGAAAGAAGCTTTCGTGGCAGAGGGCAGGATGATAAATTCCGGTCAGTTTGACGGTCTTGGAAACCGCGAAGCAATTCCAAAGATGATAGACTGGCTTAATGAAAAGGGCATAGGCGAAAAGACCGTAAACTTCAGGCTCAGAGACTGGCTCATCTCCCGTCAGAGATACTGGGGAACTCCAATTCCGATGATTTACTGTGAGGATTGCGGATGGGTACCGGAAAAAGAAGAAAACCTGCCGGTCCTCCTTCCGACGGATGTTGAATTTACCGGAAAAGGCGAATCTCCGATTGCAAGCAGCAAGACCTTCGTGGATACCGTATGTCCGTGCTGCGGAAAACCAGCAAAGAGGGAAATCGACACAATGGATACATTCCTTGATTCGTCCTGGTATTTCCTGAGATATACGGATGCTCACAACGAAGAGCTGCCGTTTGCAAAGGATAAAGCAGATTACTGGATGAATGTGGACCAGTACATCGGCGGTGTTGAGCACGCAATACTCCACCTCATGTATGCGAGATTCTTCCAGATGTTCCTGCACGATATAGGAATGAGCAAGGATGAGGAGCCTTTCAGAAACCTGCTGACACAGGGCATGGTTATCAAGGATGGCGCCAAGATGAGTAAATCGCTCGGAAATGTCGTAAGTCCTGCTGAGATTCAGGCCAGGTTCGGATCGGACACGGCGAGACTCTTCATACTCTTTGCAGCCCCGCCCGAGAAGGAACTCGACTGGTCGGACGAGGGAGTAGAGGGCAGCTACAGATTCCTCGGAAGAGTCTACAGACTCGTATATGAATACATAAATGAAATAAGAGGGGATTCCGATATATCCTCTGATATTTCAATAGCTTCGGATGCCGACAAATCACTCAACCTCAACATCAACTCAACTATTAAAAAGGTGAGCGAGGATATAGGTGACAGATTCAATTTCAACACTGCCATAGCATCCATCATGGAGCTTGTAAATGAAATGTATAAATACAAACAGAATGCAGAAATGAATCTGCCTCTCTTCAACAAAGCGATTGAGACTCTCGTGACCATCCTGAGCCCGTTCACTCCTCATATATGCGAGGAGCTCTGGAGCATGATGGGTCACAGCGACAGGCTTTACAACAAGTCATGGCCTTCATATGATGAGTCGGCTCTCGTACTTGATGAAGTGCTGGTGGTGGTTCAGATAAACGGAAAGCTTAAAGAAAAACTAATGCTTCCGAATAACTCAAGTAAGGAGGTAACAGAAGAAGCCGCCCTTAAACTTGACAAAATACAGGAAGAAATATCAGGTAAGAATATAGTTAAAGTAATAGTCGTACCTAATAAGATAATCAATTTCGTAGTCAAGTAGTGCGGCTCTGTACAATATATGGCAAATACAAAAAACAACAATAGCAATAATAGAAACTATAAAAAGCAAAAAGGCAAGATAAAGATTAAAAACGCGAGCAGAAAGAATCAGAAATCCTCTGTTAAATCCGCTGCAAAGTCAGCATCAAGGAAGGCTGCAGCAGCAAAAAAGGAATCTGCTAAAAAGACTGCCGCAAAGAAAAAAACAAGTCCCGCTCCGTTCAGGATTATTCCTCTCGGAGGTCTGAAGGAGATAGGCAAGAATTGCACCCTTATCGAGTGTAACGATGAGATCCTGATTATTGATTGCGGATTTGCATTTCCAGAGTACGAGATGTTCGGAATTGATATAGTCATTCCGGATTTCACATATCTCGTTGAAAATGCATCCAAAGTTAAAGGTCTTATCATAACACACGGTCATGAGGATCATATAGGAGGAGTTCCTTATCTCTTAAAGGAACTCAGGGTTCCCGTATATGCAGCAGCACTTCCGATGGGCATGATAGAGCACAAACTCGAGGAGCATGCTCTCAGCTGCGAAAAGCACGTGATTAAGGCAGGAGATAAATTCAAGGTAGGCTCATTCAAGGTCGAAGCCATCCAGATAAATCACAGCATAGCTGATGCTCTTGCATTTTCCGTAAAGTTCCCGGGAGGGCATGTTGTACATACCGGAGATTTCAAAATAGATTACTCTCCTCTGGACGGAAAAGTAATAGACCTCAAGAGATTTTCTCAGCTCGGAGATGAAGGCGTTGATGTATTTCTGTGTGACAGCACCAATGTCCTGAGGCAGGGATATACTCCGTCAGAAGCCGTAGTCAGAAAGTCAATAGATGAGATCTTCAATAATACCGAAAGCAGGATTATAATAGCCACTTTCGCATCCAATGTACACAGAATCAAATACTTTATGGAAGCATCCATGAAGCACGGAAGAAAGGTAGCTGTTTCCGGAAGATCGATGGAGAACGTGCTTGCACTCTCAAAGGAACTCGGCTATCTGGATGACATACCGGAATCCATATTTGTGGATATAACAAAAACCAGGAACCTGCCGGATAAGAATATAACCATACTGACAACCGGTAGCCAGGGTGAACCGATGTCGGCACTCACCAGAATGGCATACGACAATCACAAAGCCATCAAGCTCAAAAAGAATGACATGGTAGTTTTCTCTTCATCGCCTATTCCGGGTAATGAAAAAGTCGTTTCGCAGGTTATAAACCAGCTGTATGAGAAGAGGGTGGAAGTTGTTCTGGCGTCTGCCATGGATGTACATGTGTCCGGGCATGCTTCATCAGAGGAGCTAAAGCTTATCCAGACCCTGATTCGACCGAGATTTTTCGTTCCGGCACACGGAGAGTACAGACATCTGATAGAGCATGCAAAACTCTCCAACAGGCTCGGACAGCCCAAGACCAGAATATTCGTCATGAGCAACGGTGACGCTCTTGAAGTAAGCGACAAAAAAGCAAAACTGATTGAAGGCTATACTTCAGGAGAAGATATCATGGTAGACGGCTATGGCATCGGAGATGTCGGAAACCAGGTGCTCAAGGAAAGAAAGACCCTGTCCCAGTCCGGTCTTGTAACGGTTTCGGTTGTAATTGATGCAGCCACAGGCTCGCTTATGGCAGAACCTAAACTCAACACCATAGGCTTTGTATATGTCCAGGAACAGCAGGATCTCATACATCAGGCTGTCGGTGTTGTCTATAATGCTATAGGCAAATGCACGGAAGATCATCTTCTGGATGAAGCCTCACTCAGCAGGACAATTAAATCCGATATGAAGGGATTTATATATAAAGAGACCAAACGAAATCCGGTTATTATCCCGGTTATAATGTACGTATAGGAGGATAATCATATGAACGTATATGATGAGGCACACAGCCTGGCCAAAGCCATAAAAGAATCAAATGAATTCATTGAATTTGACAAAGTAAGAAAAGAAATCGACTCGGATAAGGAAGTATCCGAGATGATAGCCGAGATGCAAAAGCTCCAGATGGAACTTCAGGCAGCACAGCTCAGCGGTACGGAACCTGCCCAGGATCTTATGAGCCGCATTCAGAGTCTGAGCACAATGATGGCCACAAAGCCTCTGGCAGCAAAGTTTCTCCAGTCAGAAGCGGCATTTTCGGTCATGATGAATGATGTTTTTAAAATCATCGGTGAAGCCATGGGCATATAATAATTTCCATAAGATTGTATTTTAATAATTATAAAAGGAGAGATAAGTATGATTAGTGCAGGAGATTTCAGAAAAGGTATTACTTTTGAGATGAACGGTGAGCCGCATGTTGTGCTCGACTTTCAGCACGTAAAACCCGGCAAAGGAGCAGCTTTTGTAAGAACAAAGTACAGAAACATCCTTACGGGAGCAACAAGGGAAGAAGCATTCAATCCCAATGACAAATTCCCAAAGGCTCACATCGAGACCAAGCAGATGCAGTATCTCTACAATGACGGAGAGCTCTACTACTTCATGGATCAGGACACATACGATCAGGTTCCGCTGACATCGGAACTCGTTGAGGAAGCAATGAAATATCTGCGTGAGAACGACATTGCGACAGTAAAGTTCTACAAAGACAACGCTTTTGATGTAGAAGCTCCGAACTTTGTGGATCTTGAAGTAATCGAGACAGAGCCGGGCGTTAAAGGCGATACCGCAACAAACGTCACCAAGGCCGCAACCGTGGAGACCGGTGCTGTTATCCAGGTTCCTATCTTTATCAATGAAGGTGAGAGAATCCAGATTGATACAAGATCCGGCGAGTATCTCGGAAGGTCCAAATAATTAACAGAAAAAATTGAGCAGAGCAGACAATAATCATACAGATAAGGACATAAACGTAAAACCGGCGTCAAAACTGCGTGTTATACTCGGAATACTAATCCTGGTTCTGGCAGTTTTGATTGCTGTTTTTGCTGTCATAACAAATATGGCTGCTCCGTACGACAGGACCATGACCACATATAAAAATGTGGAAGTAAAGAGCGGAGATTCGCTGGAAGATGTGGCAGAGACGCTTGTGGATGAGGGGATAATAGATAAACCCGGGGATTTTATAACCGTTGCAAAGCTGTCAAGGTCGGATAAACCGAGGCCCGGTCTTTATTATCTTTCTCCCTCGATGAATTCCGTTGAAATAGCCAGGACAGTTGTCAACGGGATAAGCACGTCAAGCGGATTTACCATTCCTGCGGGCTACAACCTGGACCAGATCGCATCGGCTCTTGAAAGAGATGGTATTGCTGACAAGGAAGCATTCCTCGAAGCTGCCAGTTCAGAGGACTTAAAAGAGTTCGAAATTATCGGAGATAACAAACTGGGCAGCAATCAGGTTGAAGGTTTTCTGTTTCCCGGTGAATATACCATAGGATATGATGCCGATGAGAGCATGCTGATTATGACCATGCTGAACCAGTTTGACCTGTTCTTCAATGAGGATTACAGAGCCAGAACGGATGAACTCGGACTCAGCATAAGGGAAGTGGTTTATATAGCTTCCATGATAGAGCTTGAAACCGGCATAGATAAGGAAAAACCTGCAATTTCGGCGGTTATTCACAACAGATATAACCTCGAATTGCTGCCGGCCGATGAGCTTAAGAAAGCGCCGCTTTGTAATCCGGGTGAGGAATCAATCAAAGCAGCTCTGTATCCCGAAGACAACGATAATATCTATTATGTCTACAATTCCAAACTCGATGGCAGCCATGTGTTTACCGACGACGAGGAGGAATACAACAGGCTGCTCGAAGAGTATAAAAAAGCATCGGAGGCGGAGTAACAGATGGCTATTTCCACCAGACAGGGTGATTTCGTAGAGAGCTATCACAAGCCGCTCACTCCCGAGCTCGAAAGGCTGAGGCTTGAAAATGAAAATGCCGGCATACCTCTGATACTCAAAGAGACCGAGGATATGCTGTCTATGCTTCTCAGCCTCAAAAAGCCCGGTCACATACTGGAAATCGGAACTGCTCAGGGCTATTCTGCATTATTCTTTGCAAGCAGATGCCCTGATGCATGCGTAGTCACCATCGAAAAAGAAGACTCAATGGCTGAGGTTGCAGAATTGAACTTTAATAATTCACCATGCGCCGGCAGGATAGAGTTGCTTCATGGTGACGCAGAAGAAGTTCTGTCGAATCACATATTTAAAAACAAATTTGATTTCGTTTTTATAGACGCAGGTAAAACCCACTACAGAGAATATTTCAGCCTCGCCGAAAAGCTCTGTAATCCAGGTGCAATAATAGTCTGCGACAATATACTGATAAGCGGCTGGATTTATGACAGAACGCTTCCCGGCGCAAAACGCCACAGGACCAACGTAAAATACATGAAATCTTTCCTTGAATACATAAATAACAGAGAGGACCTGACCGTTGCACTGTCAAGCAGTGGCGACGGCCTGGCTATTATCAAACTTGATGACTGACACAAAACTTGAATTACTTGCCCCGGCAGGTGACCTTGAAAAACTTAAAACAGCGATAGATTATGGCGCCGATGCCGTTTATTTCGGCGGGGAGATGTTCTCCCTGAGAGCGGGCGCCGGAAATTTAAGTATCTCTGAAATATCAGAGGCCATGGACTATATCCATCAAAGAGACAAAAAAGGATATTTAACTATAAATATCTATGCTCATAACGAGGATATAGAGCCTCTCAGGGATTATATCCGGAGGATTAAGGAAATCCCTATCGATGCGTTCATCGTGTCCGATCCCGGCGTAATTGCCTTAATTAAAGAACAGATACCCGATGCCGAGATACATCTCTCAACCCAGGCCAATACAACAAACTATGTAACTGCCAATTTCTGGGCATCCCAGGGCGTCAGGCGCATAGTTGCTGCAAGAGAGATGAGCCTCGCCGAGCTCAGGAAGATGAGCGAATCTCTGCCGGACGGAACGGATGTGGAGGCCTTTGTGCACGGCGCGATGTGCATATCTTATTCGGGCAGATGCCTGTTGAGTAATTTCATGGCAGGCCGCGATGCAAACAAAGGAGCATGCACCCATCCATGCAGATGGAAATATGCACTTGTGGAGGAACAAAGACCCGGAGAGTATTATCCCATAGAGGAGGACGGCAGAGGCAGTTATATCATGAATTCCAGGGACCTCTGCATGATAGACAGAATTCCGGATCTTGCGGATGCCGGAGTGACATCCCTTAAGATAGAGGGCAGGATGAAGTCGATGTATTACGTGGCCACGGTTGTTTCGGCATACAGAGCCGCAATCGACGAGTATCTGAAGAACCCCGATACTTATATATATAATCCCGCTCACTTCGATGAGCTCTGCAAGGCCAGCCACAGGGAATTCACACACGGCTTTTATTACAACAAGCCTACCGACAAGGATCAGAACTACCTGACCAGTGATTATACAAGGGATTATTCATTTGTCGGACTTGTCGGAACACATGATGATGCTACCGGCCTTACGAATGTCGAGCAGAGGAACAAATTCTCGGTAGGTGACACTGTTGAAATATTCGGCCCCGGCACGCCTTATTACGAAGAAGTGATAGAGGAAATGTACAACGAGGAAGGCGAAGCCGTCGAGAGCGCGCCACATCCTCAGGAGAAATTAAAGATTCGTTTTAATAAAACGCCCGGAGAGGGCTTCATAATTAGAAAGAGAAAAGAGGTATAGAGATGACAGATGACGGTCTTCCCGGATTGTATTTAATCATTATCATAGTGCTTATTATGATATTCAACGCTCTTGTGGTCGCATCCAAAAGAGCCCTTGATTACATCGACAGAAATATCATAAAAGAAGCTCTGGAAGACAATCCCGAAAACAAGAAATTACAGGCTGTGGCTGCTTTTCTGGCCAAGCCTTCGATGTATCACTACGCGAACCATGCAGCGAGTTTCATAAGCATTGTAATATGTTTTTTCCTGTTCAACGTCCTGATGTATTTAATCGATGCGTCGAATCGTTCATCAGACGGATTCGGTTTTTACAAGGATGCATTCGGTATATTCATGCTCCTGCTGTGCAATATAGGATTTTATATTTTATACACAGCGCTGTCCGATATACTTCCGAAAAAACTTGCCGCACAGTCCAGTGAGAAATACGGCGTCGGCCTTGTGGGATTTCAGAAATTCATATATTACATCACCTTTCCTCTGGTCTGGATATGCAGGGGAATTGCAAATGCTTTACTGAGAATATTTGGAAAACAGACCGATGTGGACGATTCGTATTTCTCCGAGGACAAGGTAATGTCCATGCTTGACAGGGGACAGGAAAGCGGGGAGATCAAAGAAGAGGGCCGCAAGATGATCGACTCCATATTCGAGTTTGACGATCTTCTGGCTTACGAAATCATGACGCCGAGAACCGATGTATTCATGTTCGATATCAATGATGACAGGAATGAATATTTCGAGGAACTCATGGAGCTCACACACTCAAGAATACCGGTATATGACGGAGACCCCGACAACATCGTAGGCATACTCCACATAAAGGATTATCTCTACCATGCAACAAAGAAAGGATTTGACAAGGTAGATATCAAGAGTCTTCTGAGACCTGCATATTTCGTCCCCGAGACCAAAAATATAGACGCTTTGTTCAGAGAGCTTCAGATTGAAAAACAGCACCTGGCCATACTCATTGATGAGTACGGAGGTTTCAGCGGCATCGTCTCCGTAGAGGACATAATCGAACAGATAGTGGGAGATATAGACGACGAATTCGATGAGGAAGACAGGATTATCGAAAAGATAAGCGACAATGTCTTCGAGGTCGACGGCAATGTCTATCTCGATGATCTGGGAGAGGAAACAGGTATTGAACTGGATTCGGAAACCAGTGAGACAGTGGGTGGATTTATCATCGATCTCATGGGAGAGATTCCCAAAGAGGATGTTAAATACAATACCATTTCATTTGAGAAATATGACTTTGATATACTCAGCGTCAGGGACAGACGTATAGAAAAGCTGCGCATAAAAATCAACGATGAAGAACCGGAGGAAGTTCAATAATGAGTCAGGACAAGAATCTCACCAGGCTGACAGAAGACATAGTCCTCGGTTTCGAAGGAGTCAGCAGATTTTCAAAACATGGCAAAACCACGAGATCCGGTGAGTACACCAATTCTTCCATAAAGATCGACGAAGAAGACGGTGAATACACTATCAACATAGACATTCTCGTATATTACGGAGTGAATATACCGCAGCTCAGCTACGACATTCAGACCGGGCTCATTCACAGCCTGATGGAGCATGCAGGTATCATAGTCAAGACCGTAAATATCAGAATCGAAGGCATAGACAAAGCAGATTAATCAGAGGTGCCGGATGAACAGAGAAAAAATCAGAGAAAAGACAATGCAGCTCATCTATCAGATGGAAGCAGAAGGCACATTTGATGTGACAAAGCTGAGCATCATGGAAGAGGATGCGAATATCATCGGCAAAAAACAAGCCGATGACACTTTTGATGCCATCAGGGATCACATCGGGGATATTGATGAACTGATAAAAGCAAACCTGGATAAGTGGAGCTTTGAAAGAATCTCAAAAACAGATCTCGCAATCATAAGAACCGCAGTTGCGGAGATAAAGTATCTTGACTATATCCCACAGGCTGTGTCAATTAATGAAGCTGTTGAGCTGTCAAAAAAATACAGTGCTGATAATTCATATAAATTCGTGAATTCCGTACTCGGTAAAATCATTAACAATACGGAGCAGGTATCTGAATGATCTATCTCGGCATAGACACTTCAAATTACAAGACTTCTGTTGCTGCAGTAGATAATGACGGCAGGATATTGTGCAATATCTCTGAATATCTTGATGTACCTCACGGAAAGAGAGGACTCAGGCAGTCAGAGGTATTTTTTATGCACTCAAACAGACTGCCTTTAATACTTTCAGATGCTTTAAAGACAATCAATCCCGATGAAATAGCCGCCATCGGTGTATCTGACAGGCCCAGGAGAACAGAAGGCTCATACATGCCGTGTTTTCTTGCCGGACTTAATACCGCCAGGGTGATGTCCGACATACTCAGGGTTCCGATGCACAGCTTTTCTCATCAGGAGGGGCACGCGGCATCAATAATTGAAAAATCCGAAGTACCTGTTACCGATTCAAATTCTCTGTTGATGCATCTTTCCGGCGGAACGACAGAAATATTGAAATGCAGCCGGGATGACACAGCCTACAGACTGGACATTGTGGGCGGAACTCTGGACATAAGCATCGGACAGCTACTGGACAGATTCGGAGTTGCTCTCGGATTTCATTTTCCATCCGGTATGTATATAGACAAACTCGCCGGAGCATATAAAGGAGGGCCACTGCCCGGTATAGTTCCGGGGATACGCATAATGGACGGTTATTTTAACCTGTCAGGGCCCGAGAACGAATTGTTGAAGTTCGCCCGCTCATTTGCCGAAAATCACGGCACAGGCGAAAACACGGATGATTCAGTGCATATTGAGAACGAAAAACTGTCTGCTGTATGCTACGAACTTATGGAAAGAATCGCAGATGTGCTTCTGATATCTTCAAATTACCTCAAATCCGCATATAATGCCGACACCGTATATATGGCAGGCGGCGTTGCATCGTCGGATACATTGAGAAAAATCATCAACGAAAAATCCGAAGAATGCAAATACAGAATAGTTTTCGGAGATGCGGATCTCTCCGGAGACAACGCCGTCGGTACCGCGCTTCTTGCAAGAAGAAATGAGGTTAAACCGTCATGAGACCGGTAAGTGTAAGCCAGGTAAATGAATACATAGCCAAGAAACTGAGAGATGATTACAATCTCAGGGGTCTTGCAGTTGAAGGGGAGATATCGGGACTTTCAAGAAGCGGACAGCACTACTATCTGACCCTGAAGGACACGGAAAGCCAGATTCGCTGTGCCATATGGGGTTCAAATGTTTCTAAGATAAATATGGAGCTGGTCGAAAACGGAAAGAAGATCATTGCTGTATGCGACATCAGTCCGTATGCTAAAGGCGGCACGTATTCGCTCAGCATCAGGCATGTTGAAGCGGCAGGCGAAGGCGACCTGATGGCAGAGTTCAACAGGATCAAGGAACTTCTGGAAAAGGAAGGCCTGTTCGATAAAAAATATAAAAAACCCATACCCGAGTTTCCTTACCGGGTAGGCATAATTACATCATCGACAGGTGCAGCCATCGAAGATATTCGCAAAATCATCACAGCAAAGAACGACTTCACGGATATACTTATATTCCCGACACTGGTGCAGGGCGTGGGCGCTGCACGCAGCATATGCAGCAATATAGAAAAAGCAAATAAGCTGGCACGCGAAGGTCTGAGAATTGATACACTCATAGTCGGAAGAGGAGGCGGTTCTCCCGAGGACCTGGCTGCATTTAACGACGAGGATGTATGCAGAGCCATATTCGCATCGGAAATTCCCGTAATCAGTGCCGTGGGTCACGAGTCGGATTTTTCTATTTCCGACATGGTGGCCGATGTAAGGGCAGAGACCCCGACTGCGGCGGCGGATATGGCCGTAATGAACAGCTTTGAACTAAGGGATGCGATAGAAATATATAAACAGCAACTTATTGATTCGGCAGGACATAAAACTGAATCGGAAAGACAAATACTACTGTCACGCTCGGATCTGCTGCTTGCAAACATAAAATCCAGAATCAGCGAGGCAGCGTCGCTGGTGGACAAGTCGATCATTCTGTTAAAAGAGAATAATCCGGCAAATGTCTTTTCCAAGGGATATGCTGCCGTCACGGATGAAAAAGGACAGATAATACCTGATGTTAACGGTATCAAATCGGGTAGTGAATATATCATCACAATGTCGGGAGGAAGCTTTACGGCTACTGCCACTGATGTAAGAAAGGATGACTGATATGGAGGGCAAATCATTTACCGAATCACTGACCAGACTCCAGAATGCTGCATCGGAAATCAGCAAACAGGCTACCAGCCTCGAGCATGCCTTGAAACTCTTCGAGGAGGGAATGCAGGAAGCCGAATACTGCAAAAAAATACTCGATGAAGCCTCTCAGAAAATTGAAATTTATGAGGATGGAGAAATAAAAGATGCGTAGCTTTGATGAATACAAATCTTTAATTGAGGATAATCTTACGTCTTTTCTTCCGGATCCTGGTGAACATGCCAGGATTCTGAGGGAAAGCATGGCATACAGCCTTAGCATAGGAGGCAAGAGAATCAGGCCCGTATTACTTCTCGCATCCTGCGATGCCGCAGGCGGAGATGTGACAGCAGCTATTCCGTATGCATGTGCAATAGAGTTTATACATACATATTCTCTTATTCACGATGACCTGCCTGCCATGGATGACGACGACATGAGACGAGGCAAACCTTCAAACCACAAGGTATACGGAGAGGCGATGGCTATTCTCGCCGGGGACGGGCTTTTAAGTTCCGCTGCAGAGCTGATCGCAGGACAGGCTTTGCCGCTTAAAGGAGATAAAGATGCACTCTACGCTCACTCAAGGGCGACATTCGAGATTCTTACAAGAGCCGGTGCATCGGGCATGATAGCCGGTCAGACAGCTGATGTGGCAAATGAAGGAAACGAAGCAACTCCCGGTCTTGTCAGGTTTATCGAGGAACACAAGACGGCAGATCTGCTGACCGCTCCTGTAAGAGCCGGGCTCATGCTGGCAGGTGCATCCGAAGACATGATAAAAGATTTCACCACATATGCTTATAATCTCGGGATAGCTTTCCAGATACTTGATGATATACTCGATTACGAGGGCAGTTCCGAGCTGATGGGTAAAACTCTCGGAAAGGATATAGAGCAGGATAAGTGCAGCTATGTCAATGTACATGGCATGAATGCTGCAAGATCAGAGCTGGGCAGGCTGACAGACGAGGCCAAATCAGCGATCAGCAGCTATGACAACTCCGCATTTTTCATTGAACTGGCCGATAAACTGGAAAACAGAAACCATTAGACTTATGAAGTACGATTTAATCAATGACGATCTGCTGAATATCTGCAAAACCGCTTCGACAGAGGAACTGGAGGAGCTCAGTTCGGATATCAGAGAATTCCTTATAGATAAGGTATCAAAGACGGGCGGTCACATCGCATCGAATCTCGGTATAGTGGAGCTTTCCATTGCTCTTATGAGGGTTTTTGATTCACCGAGAGACAAGATTATCTATGATGTGGGCCACCAGTCGTATGTCCATAAAATACTGACGGGCAGGGCGTCCGGCTTTGACAGCCTGAGAAAATTCAAAGGTATGTCGGGATTTCCTAAGTCCAGGGAAAGCGAGCACGATGTATATGAGACCGGTCATTCCAGCACATCGGTGAGCGCGGCGTACGGAATGGCCGTAGCCAGGGATCTTGCGGGAGATGATTACCAGGTCACGGCGGTGATAGGTGACGGATCTTTTACAAGCGGCATCGTATACGAAGCACTGAACAATATAGGAGCAAATCAGACAAATATTAATATCATCCTGAATGACAACGGGATGTCCATAGCACACAACGTCGGGGCTCTTAACAAATACCTGGATAAAATCAGATCATCAAAGAAATATGACGATGCAAAATCCTCCGTCAAGACTGCTTTAAACAAGGTGCCTGTGGTAGGCGGCACTATAAGAAAAGGTCTTAAAAATTCAAAGGAAAAGCTCAAATATTCGGTAATTACCACAGAGGGGCATATTATAGAGAGCCTGGGCATCAAATACTTCGGTCCCGTTGATGGTTACAATATTAATGATATGGTTAATATCATTAAAGCTGCCTCGGAATACGACGGACCGACGCTCATTCATGTCCTTACGCTTAAAGGAAAAGGCTACTACTGGTCCGAAATGTATCCGAGGAAATTCCATGGAATCTCTGCATTTGATCCTGAAACCGGAGAGCCTCTCTCAAGCGGAGGCGGGGCTTCTTTTTCAAAAGTTTTCGGCGATACTCTGACAGAGCTTGCATTTAAGGATGACAAAATCGTTGCTATTGCAGCTGCCATGGGTACGGCTACGGGACTTCTTCCGTTTTACGATGCGCATACCGACAGATATTTCGACGTCGGAATTGCAGAAGAGCACGCCGTTGTATTTGCCGCAGGAATGGCCAAGCAAGGCTATAAACCCGTTGTTGCAATATATTCAAGCTTCCTTCAAAGAGCATTCGACTACCTGATCGAAGATATTGCACTTCAGAATCTCCACGTGGTATTTGCTCTTGACAGGGCTGGCCTGGTCGGTGCGGACGGCGAGACTCATCACGGACAGTTTGATCTATCCTATTTGAATATGATTCCGGGTATGACGATACTTACTCCCGCCGATGGAAACCAGCTCTCTGAAATGCTCGAATTTGCTATCGAAATGGAAGGTCCCGTCGCAATAAGATATCCCCGCGGAAGCAGTGAGGGCGAACATCTCAGACTACGCAAATTCAGAGGTTCCAACAATGTAATCAACGAAGGAAAAGACGTCACGATTCTCGCTGCCGGAACCATGCTTGATGAATCCATCAAAGCATCGGAAATACTGAAGTCCAAAGGATATGACGTGGGTATTGTCAATGTGGCAGTCGTCAAGCCTCTTGATACATCATGGGGAAGTATCGGCTCCAGGGTTGTGGCCACTGTTGAAGACAATGCTCTCATCGGCGGATTCGGCGAATTATTCAATTCGGAGTACAAAGACAGGGATTATGAAATAGTCAATATAGGTATTCCGGACTCATTTATCGAACACGGCGACATTCCGTCTCTCAGGAGCGAATACGGACTGGATGCAAACAGCATTGCGGAAAAGATAATCGAAAAACTGTGAAAGAAAGACTTGATGTTATCCTTGTGAACAGAGGGCTTTCGGAATCAAGGGAGAAAGCCAAAAGAACTATAATGGCAGGGCTGGTCAGAGTAGACGGCAGAGTCTCAGATAAACCGGGCGCTGTTTTTGATGTCGAATCCGATATTACAGTCGAAGGAAAGGAATGCCCTTATGTCAGCAGAGGCGGACTTAAACTCGAAAAAGGAATAAAGGAGTGGAATATCGACTGCTCAGGAAAAATCTGTGTGGACATGGGCGCCAGCACAGGCGGTTTCACCGACTGCATGCTTCAACATGGTGCATCCAAAGTATATGCGATAGATGTAGGTTACGGTCAGCTGGATTACAAGCTCAGAATCGATGAGAGAGTAATCAATATGGAAAAGACCAACGTACGTTACCTTGATACTTCGCTGATAAAAGAACCGGTTGATCTTATCAGCATAGATGTAAGCTTCATATCCCTGAAGCATATGTACCCGGTGGCAGCAGAGATATTGAGTGATGACGGACTTGTGTTTTCCCTTGTAAAGCCCCAGTTTGAGGCAGGCAGAGAGCAGGTCGGAAAGGGTGGAATCGTCAGGGACCCGAAAGTTCACGAAGATGTAATAAACAGAGTTATAGCCTTCGCCGCAGAATCATCGCTTTATCCTGTTGAATTGTCATATTCTCCAATAAAAGGAACTAAAGGAAATATCGAATATATACTTTTACTTTCGCCAAAAAAATGCGATAATGACATTGGTGTGAGCAGAGTTGTGACAGAGGCTCACAAGGACATGAACAGTTAGATATTATTTATATAAAATCAAACTGATTTATTACTTTCAATCTAAGTGTAAGGAGATCAAAAATGGAAGTATCAAAAAGATGTGCAGTTATGCAGTTCTCGCCGATCAGAAGATTCAACACTTTTGCATTCGAAGCTGAAGAGCAGGGAAAGAAAGTTTACAGACTCAACATCGGACAGCCTGATATTGAGACCCCGCCTTGCTTCAAAGAAGCTATCAATAATTATGAGCAAAAGGTAATCGCATATGCTGAGTCCGGCGGTGTAAACGAACTGCTCGATGCAATGATTTACTACATGAAGAGAGACTTCGGAATGGAGTATGAAAGAAAAGACATCCTCGTTACAAACGGCGGATCGGAAGCTCTCATCCTCGCATTTACGGCTCTTCTGAACCCGGGTGAGGAAGCAATCATCGCTGAACCTTTCTATACCAACTACAACACATTCTGCAACGAGGTATCGGGCGTACTCAAACCGATTACCACAAACGCAGAGGACGGATATAACTGGGCCAAGAGAGATCTGATCGAAGCAGCAATCACAGATAAGACCAAGATCATCTGCTGCCTGTCTCCGGGCAACCCGACCGGCCGCGTTCTCACACTCGAAGATATGAAACTCATCGGAGAGATTGCAAAAGAACACGATCTCTGGATCCTCTCAGACGAAGTATACAGAGAATTCGTTTATGACGGAGCTGAGGCTCACTCATTCGGACAGCTCGACGACATCGCCGACAGAGTCATCCTCGTTGATTCGGTATCCAAGAGATGGTCCGCATGCGGAGCTCGTATCGGAGCTGCAATCTCCAAGAACAAAGAATTCATGGAAGCACTCCTCAAACTCGCACAGGGCAGACTCTGCGTTCCTACACTTGAGCAGATCGGTGCTGCAGCTCTCTACAGAATGGATAAGAGCTACTACGATGCAGCCAAGGCCGAGTACGAAGCCAGAAGAGATGCTGCATATGATGAAATCTCCAAGATTCCTGGCGTAGTTTGCCAGAAGCCTGCAGGCTCATTCTACATGATGTGCAAGCTCCCTGTAGACAACATCGAAGACTTCCTGATGTTTATGCTCAAGGAATTCGATGACAACGGAGAAACCGCAATGTTCGCACCGGCTCCGGGATTCTATGCAACAAAGGGTCTTGGCGGCAACGAAATGAGAATCGCTTACGTTCTCTCTCCGGATAAGATGAGAAGAGCTTGCGAACTCATCAAACTTGGTGTTGCTGCATATAATGCTTCCAAATAATGTAACGGCGTTGCCGTTAACCTAATAATAAAAAGGGCGGTAGGGGGAACACCGTTTCCCCCTACATTTTTTTAAGACGGATTAACAGATATGGCAGAACCCAAGCTATCACCAATGATGCAACAGTATAAAAAGATCAAGGATGAATATCAGGATGCAATCCTGATGTACAGACTTGGTGATTTTTATGAGATGTTTTTTGACGATGCTCTTACTGCCTCCGCAGCACTTGAGCTGACACTTACCGGCAGGAACTGCGGCCTTGAGGAAAAAGCTCCCATGTGCGGAGTTCCGCATCACAGCGTTGATTCATATATTGTCAGGCTGGTAAAGCAGGGTTATAAGGTAGCCATATGCGAGCAGGTTGAGGACCCTGCAGAGGCAAAGGGGATTGTAAAGCGTGAAATCACAAGGTTTTATACCCCGGGCACACTCGATATTCCCGATCCCGATACGGCAGGTGAAAATGTATATATTGCATCTGTAATCATAAGCGAGGGGACGACTTCAATTGCCGTTGCGGACATCACAACCGGTGAACTTAAGGCAAATGAATTTACGGATGATGATGACCACGAAAATCTCATAAATGAACTGTCATCTCTTGATATCAAGGAGCTTGTCATCAGTGAATCCGACTACGATCTGATTCAAGAACAGTTACAATCACATTTTTTGAATCCTTTCGTAAATAAGGTTGATGAATCATATTACAGCATCAAAGCCTGCAGGGAATATCTCCTGAGGCACTTTGAAACGGCTTCTCTCATCCCTCTTGATCTGGAGGGGAGAGACGATCTCATATCTGCACTCGGATCTCTTCTGATTTATCTCAGCGAGGCTCAAAAAGCAGATCCCGCACAAATCAGAAATCTCAGCATCAAGCAAAACGGAATTAACATGAGGCTCGACAGAAACACTATCAGGAATCTCGAGCTTCTTGAGACGATATATGACCATGACACGAAGGGTTCGCTGCTCGGAGTTCTGGACAGGACGAAAACCGCAATGGGCGGCAGGCTTATCCGGAGCTGGATAAAGGAACCTTTAACGGATACAAAAGAAATAGACAGGAGACTTTCCGCAGTCGATGCGCTTATTAAAGATCCTTTAAATTCCAACAACATAGCCACTTCGTTAAAAGGTGTATATGACTTTCAGCGGCTGACTGCCAGGATTGCATCCAAAAGAGCAGATGCAAGGGATATGCTCGCTCTTAAAAAAACCATAGGCGAACTTCCTGATATCAGGGAGTTTCTGGGATATTTTGACAGCGATCTTCTGAGGGAAATAAATACCAGTATTTCCGATTTTTCGGAGCTGTACACTGCCATTGAGAGAGCAATTGTCGATGAGCCTCCGATGACAGTAACAGAGGGTGGCATCATTAAGAAAGGTTATTCCGATGAACTCGACCGACTCAAGGACTCGATTTCCGATGCAAAGGAGTGGATCGCCGGCCTTGAGGCAAGCGAAAGGGAGCGCACCGGCATCAAGACGATAAAAGTCGGTTTCAACAAGGTGTTCGGATACTATATCGATGTCAGCAAAGGAATGGCCGATAAAGTTCCGGAAGACTATATCAGAAAGCAGACTCTCGTTAATAATGAGAGGTATATTACTCCCGAACTTAAGGAAAAAGAAGACCTGGTGCTCAGCGCCGAAAACAAGATCAACAAGCTCGAGTACGAGGAGTTCTGCAAGCTGAGAGATGCAGTCATGCCTTATATAGACAGCCTGCAAAAGTCATCATCTGCTGTTGCCGAACTTGATGTTCTCTTATCTTTTGCAAAAACTGCAGTTGTTAATAATTATGTAAGACCTGTGGTTAACGAAGCTGATGTCATTGATATCCGAAAAGGACGGCATCCTGCTGTTGAAAAGCTGCTGGGCGCCGGCATATTCGTCGCAAATGATACCGAGATGAATATGAAGGACAGGAGCATGCTCATTATCACAGGACCCAATATGTCCGGTAAATCAACCTATATGAGACAGACAGCAGTAATAGTTCTGATGGCTCAGATGGGATCTTTTGTACCTGCCGATTCCGCAACTATCGGCGTCACCGACAGGATATTTACCAGGATAGGTGCTGCGGATAATCTTGCGTTCGGTCAGTCGACTTTCTATATAGAGATGAGCGAGCTTGCAGGCATACTCAGAAATTCAACTGAGAGGAGCCTGATTATATTGGATGAAATAGGCAGGGGAACCAGCACATTCGACGGCCTTTCAATAGCCTGGGCCACCGCAGGATATCTCGCTTCTCCAGAGCACAGGGTGCGCACGATGTTTGCCACGCACTATCATGAACTGACCGAGCTGGCAGATACATCGGAAGGTGTATGCAATCTCTCTGTAGCCGTTGCCGAGGACGGAAACGATATCGTATTTCTTCATAACATAATCGAAGGCTCCGCAAGCAAGAGCTACGGCATTCATGTAGCAAGAATTGCAGGAGTTCCGAAAGCGATAAGAGATGATGCAGCTATAAAACTCAAAGAACTTGAAAACAGCGGCGTTGCATCTCCTGCCGTCAGCAGAGAAGCAAAGCCGGCATCAAAGCCTGCTGCTCCGATGGAAAGCGAATTGATAAGCAGGATTAAATCAATTGATATAGATAATTTAACTCCTTTGCAGGCCATTAACCGTCTGCAGGAATTAATTAAGATTGCAGAGAAAGAGGGTACGGATGATCAGGGTACTGGACAGCTTCATATCTGATAAAATAGCTGCCGGAGAAGTCATTGAAAGACCTGTCTCGGCGGTCAAGGAATTAATCGAAAACTCTATAGACGCAGCTGCGTCCTCTATTATCGTTGAAGTAAAAGGTGCCTCTTCATATATAAGGATTACCGATAACGGATGCGGTATCGCATCGGATGAGATAGAGACTGCTTTTCTGCGTCATGCCACAAGCAAGATTTCAAAAGTCACGGACCTTGACAATATCAGGTCTCTTGGGTTCAGAGGAGAAGCCCTTGCGAGCATAAGCGCCGTTTCAAGGCTCACAATTGTCAGCAGAACAAAAGATGAAATAAGCGGAACTAAGCTTGTTCTTCATGCGGGCAGACTCATATCCAGAGAAAAACTCGGAAGCAATACAGGAACCACAATCGTTGTCGAAGACCTTTTCTACAATACTCCCGCGCGGAGGAAGTTCATGAAATCCGATGCCAGGGAGGCCTCTGCGATAATCGAACTCGTGCAGCAGTATGCCATATGCTATCCAGATATCAGATTTATGATGATCAACAACAGCATGACACTGTTCAGCACGGATGGAAACGGAGATGCTGCTTCCGTAATCAGGATGCTTTATCCGGACAATGCCCATTCCTCGCTTATACAGGTAAACGGCGAAGGTGTAAGAGGTTATGTTTCGGATCCCGGAACAGTTCTGAGCAGCAAAAAGGGACAGCTCTTTTATGTAAACGGCAGGCTTGTATCGAGCAAGCTCATTGAAAAAGCACTGACAGACGGATACAGTGGCAGAATATTCTCGGGTTTTCCCATAGGAATCCTTTTTATCGAGGCCGACCCGTTTGATCTTGATGTAAACATACATCCGGGTAAGAGAGAAATATTGTTTCTCCATCCCGAGGATATCAGTTCCAGAATAAGCTCTGCAGTTTCAGATGCATTGAATTCCGCAAGATCGGTTCCGAAACCTGAGATAAAAGTGCGTGAGTCCTCCGATGCTTTTGATATTGAAACTATAACAGGCACGGAGCATGATAATTCGTTTGTAAACGATGCAGACGATAAAGATTCCTATGTACCTTTATCGGGAAATACATCCGCAGCTTCGCCCGTTTACTCTTCTCAGACATCTATCAAAGATTTCCTGGGAAGTATAGACAGGGATGCCGCATCCGGTCTGCAGCACGAGTACGATGAAATACAGCTTCCGGCAAATAATGACGCTGCAGTTGATTTCAGCAGTCTGAGTTACAACGGCTACGTTTTTGATACTTATATAATCATGCAGGCTGACGAAACCCTGTATGTTTTTGACCAGCATGCAGCTCACGAGCGAATATTCTATGAGAAACTCATGGAAGTATATAATTCATCGGATAAGATAAAACAGCCGCTTCTTTCACCGATTATTCTAAATGTAAGCGCGGATGTATATGAACTCAGAGATGAGATTCTTGAAGCTCTCACATCTATAGGGTATGATATTGACGACTTCGGTGGAGGCAGCTTTATCATAAGGGAGATTCCATCATATATGAACGCACGGGAGGCATATGATTTCGCAGCTGCTTTCTGTGATTCAACAGAACTTTCATTCGGTCTTAACAGCACGGTCGTTGAAAAGCTGATAATGAAATCATGCAAATCAGCCGTCAAAGGAGGGGACAGACTGTCCGATATGGAGATTAAAGGACTGATAAGCAATCTGTCGCAATGCAAAAATCCGTACTCATGTCCTCACGGAAGACCTACTTTTATAAAGATTACAAGATATGATGCCGAGAAGGCATTCAAGAGAAAATAGATATTCAGCCAGTCTTAATCAGGAGAAGATTATGAGCAACACCGTATATATTATTTCCGGACCAACTGCTACCGGAAAAAGCCTTATTGCATATTATCTGGCCAAGAGAATCGGAGGAGAAATCGTAAACTGCGATTCTGTTCAGCTGTACAGATTTATGGATATCGGTTCTGCCAAGCCGTCCCCCAAGGACATGAAGAGAATCCCACACCATCTGTATTCCATTGTGGATCCGAAAGATTCGATGACGGTTGCCAGATATCAGGAGCTTGCACTTGAGACAATCGACGACATTATTTCCAGAGGAAAAATCCCGATTGTTTGCGGAGGAACGGGTCTTTACCTGAACTCCATACTGTATGACATGAACTTCGGTGCAAGTCCCGATGACGATAAAAGAAGGGAAGAGCTGGAGCGTCTTGCAGACGAGCGGGGCTCCGAATACATGTATCAGTATCTGGAGGCTCTGGATCCCGATGCCGCATCCAGAATTCATCCCAATAACATACGTAAAGTCATTCGCGCAATAGAGGCCTATGAATACGGCAAAGGAATAGGCAATCTCGCAGATGTCAAGCTGAACCCCTGCTATGATTTCAGATTTTTTGCACTGAACATGGACAGGGAATGGCTTTATGATCGCATTAACCAGAGAGTCATCAAGCTACTTAATGACGGTCTTGTATCGGAGGTCAAGTCTCTTGTGGACAGGGGATACAGCCCCGATCTTCCTGCAATGAAGGCGATAGGGTATAAGGAAATCATCGCCTATCTTCACGGTGAATGCGATATGAATGTTGCCACGGAGGAAATAAAGAAAAACACGAGGCACTATGCCAAAAGACAGATTACCTGGCTCAAGAGATATGATTTTGTAAATTGGATAGAGATCAATAAAGGAGAGAATGTAGGTAATATAGTCGACCGTATTCTGTACTACAATCAGGAGTCAAAGTAATGGCGCGCACCAGCTATGACAGCAAAGATTTCAAATCTCATAACAAAAGCGACAAGCCGGATAATATCGTAGAAAAAGAAAACGATATCTATATGGAGTGCGAAAAAATACAAAAGGACCTTCCTTCGTTTTTGCGCTCATATTTTATCTATCTCAAAGGCAATGTCCTTCCGATGACAAGGCTTGCATATCTTCATGACATAAAGTTCTTTATGAATTATCTCATCAATGAAACAGATCTTACAAAGGCCGAAAAAACCTCCGAGATAACATCAGAAGAACTCAATAAAATCGTCTCTCAGGATATAAACCTCTTCATCGACTACTGTCGTAAATACATGGTGGAAGAAGGAGACATAGTAACTGTTTACGAAAACAGCAACAAGTCTCTGGCCAGGAAGAAATCATCTCTTTCCGTTCTGTTTAAACAACTGTACAGAGACGGACTTATCGAACACAATATCACCGACGGTTTCGATCCGATAAGAGTATCAAAGCCCGGCGAGCGCGAAATCAAAGCGCTACAGGATGATGAGGTCATGATAATGCTCGATGCCGTTACAAACGGAAACGGCCTTACGGATCATGAGCGAAGCTACTGGGAAAAGACAAAGCTCAGGGATAAGGCCATCCTTATTATGTTTGTCACATACGGTCTCAGGCTCAGCGAGCTCCAGCAACTCAATCTCAGTTCTTTCAACTTTTCAAGGGGAGAATTCAAGATATACAGAAAAAGAGGCAAAGAATCCACAATGCCTCTTAACCGCTCCGTTGTAATGGTATTGAACGATTACATCAATCTTGAAAGAAATACCGTCATAAGCGAAGATACGGCCTCAGAAGACGCACTCTTTTTATCACTTCAGGGCAAGCGCATAACAGAGCGTGCCATAAGAGACCTCGTAAAGAAATATACATCGATAGCTCTGAACACCTCAAGACGAGCAGGCTACAGCCCGCACAAGCTAAGGGCAACCGCAGCGACATCGCTTATAAGCAGGGGAAATTCGATATATGACGTAGCGGCTCTCCTCGATCACGAACAGGTTACGACAACACAGCTCTATGCCAGGCACAAGATGAATGTAAAACGAGACCTTGTCAATGACATGGAATGGGAGGTAGAGCGCAAGGACGAAGAATGAATTATAAAGATTATCTGATACAACAATTTAATATAGATCCAAAGGTCTGCGACGCCGTATCGAGAGCCGAGGCAGACCTGTCCGATCAGTTTAATGCAATCGATGATACAACTGCCATATGCCAGCTCAAGGTCCTCAAAGCATTTCAGGACAACCGCATAAACGCCACACACTTCGACTGGAGCACCGGCTACGGATATGACGATGCAGGACGCGAGGCTGTAGAGAGGGTATATGCATCAGTCTTTAATACAGAAAGTGCTCTTGTAAGGCCCAATATCGTAAACGGTACACATGCAATTGCCGTGACGCTGCTGGGTCTTCTGGCTCCCGGAGACAGTTTTATCGAAATTTCCGGAACTCCTTATGATACGCTCCAGACCGTAATCGGTAACGGAGAAGGGGAGTTTAATGGCACAATCCGTGATTACGGAATTAAATACAGCGAAGTTCCGCTCGGCGCTGACAAGGATATTGATTTTGAAGCCGTATCAAGAGCAGTAAAGCCCGGCACAAAGCTGGTTGCCATTCAGCGCTCCACCGGATATGACTTCAGACCTGCCATTCCTCTTAACAGCATAAAGAAAGCATGTGAACTCGTGCACGGCATCGATCCGTCCATTATCGTCATGATAGACAACTGCTACGGCGAATTCACAAATGCCGGGGAACCTACCGACTATGGTGCCGATGTTATGGCAGGCTCACTCATAAAAAATCCCGGCGGCGGTCTTGCTCTTTCCGGCGGATATATTGTGGGCAGATCCGATTTAATCGAAAAGATTTCATACAGGCTCACATGCCCGGGAATAGGAGCGGAATGCGGCCTGACTTACGGTCAGAACAGGAATGTACTGCAGGGGCTTTTCCTCGCACCGGCTGTTGTAAATGCAGCTTTAAAAGGTGCGGTTCTTGCTGGAAAGATATTTGATTCACTTGGATTTGAAGTCATGCCTCCTGTCGGATATGAGAGAAGCGACATCATACAGGCTGTTAAATTCGAAGACCCCGATAAAATGCTCACATTTTGTCAGGCAGTTCAGGCATCATCTCCCATAGATTCTTACGTCACACCTGTGCCCTGGGATATGCCGGGATACAGCGATCAGGTCGTAATGGCAGCCGGAGCTTTCGTTCAGGGGTCCTCCATAGAGCTCAGCGCCGATGCGCCGATGAGAGAACCTTATATAGCATATTTTCAGGGCGGCCTTACATATGAACACTCTTCATACGGAATTATAAAGAGCCTTAATGAGTTATATAAAAGGGGACTTATAGAATTATAGGCACAAATTAATGAAGAACGGAAACGACTACAGCAAACACAAAAGAATACTCGCTTATATTAAATTTGCAATTCTTCTGTTTGTTTTGATAGGCGTTCCCGTTATTTTGTATCTGAAATTCGGTGCCGATGTGTTCAGCAAAGATGCTGCAGATACGCTTATCGCATATCTGAGGGCAAACCGCAGGTTCGCATTTATCTTAATCATCCTCATACAGATGATTCAGGTGATAATATGTATACTCCCGGGTCAGCCCATACAGTTTGCATCCAGTTATATGTTCGGAGTTATTCCTGCTCTTTGCCTGTCTCTTATAGGAGCAGTTATTGGAACGATAATTACATTCTATCTGTCCAAGCTACTGGGCAGGGATATGGTCAATCTGATTTTTGATAAAGATAAAGTAGACGACTATCACAGAAAGCTCAATTCAGGAAAAGGCCTGGCGCTCACAGGACTGATATATCTGATACCCGGAGTCCCGAAAGACCTGGTATCGTATGTTGCAGGTATTTCCGAGATGAAATTCAGGCCATTTATACTGGTGTCGAGCATAGCCAGGATACCGGGGATGCTCGGAAGTCTGCTGCTTGGATCGTTTGTTGAGAGCGGTAATTACGTTGCCATAGGAATACTTGTGCTGGTAATAGTCATATTCTTCGTAGTATTCTATATAAAGAGAAAAGCCATCTTTAAATACATGGACAGTTTAGAGGAAATAGATGAAACAAAATAAGACCAACGCCATGCGAATACTGGATTCTGCGGGTATTAGCTATAAAACCGCAGAATACGACGCCGATGAGTCCGATCTTTCCGGTGTACATGCTGCGGAGATGCTTGGCGTAAATCCGGATATTGTTTTCAAGACTCTCGTCACTCGGGATAACGATAATAAATTATGGGTATTTGTTATTCCCGTCAAAGAAAATCTGGATCTTAAAAAAGCAGCTGCTGTTTCCGGAAACAAAAAGATAGAAATGATACATGTCAAAGAGATCATGAATCTTACCGGATATATACGCGGTGGTTGTTCACCCATAGGAATGAAGAAAGAATATCCGACTTTCATTGATGAAACGGCTTTGTTATATGATGAAATATACTTTTCCGCCGGCAGGAGAGGGCAGCAGATTATAATGAAACCTGAGAAACTCGCTTCAATAATTAATGCGGAATTTGCAGATATTACATCTGTATAAGAACGCAGCTGCAATTGAAAAAGCTTGAAATTTCAAGCATTACAGCTCCCAAAATTAAGGGAGTTTTTGTTTGTGAATTTTCCAAACTTTTGTTTGAAAAAGTATTGACATTATCCGAACGCTTGTTTATAATCATGCTATCAAAACGATTGTTCGATTTTTTAAGGTGACAGATATGAGTACAAACAAAGCAAACAGAAAACACAGATATAAGATAGTAAAACCTTTCAGATTCTTCGTATTCGTGCTAATTTGCAGCATGCTTACAATTCTTGCTGCATATGCAATATCAGGTTCGGGTAAAGCCGATGCAGCTACATTGACCAGATATGCCACGGTAACAGTTCAGGAGAATGATACTTTATGGGATATAGTTGAGACATATAATTCCGGCAGTAATATAGATACCAGATCAGCACTTTATGATTTGTATGATATCAATGATAAGGACGAAGCTGATATCAAACCGGGAGATGTAATTCTGGTTCCCATATATAAATAGCTAGCATCATATATCTTTCATTCCTTCCATAGATATATGTCTAGATAGTGTGTTTTATTAATAAGATCCGAAGTCAATAGGCTAACAGTGCATCCCGGCCGGCTTCGGATCTTATTATTAAAGAATATAAAATAATGCTGAAAAGCCTTAAAAACAGGAGGTATAAGATATCGACCGATATCAATAAAATCGCTTAGAACTCAAATTTCGAGGGCTTAACTCTTCCGAAAATTATGATTTTAGGAAGAGTTGCCAAGACAGAGCATGGGCTGCCTTGCAGCCCCTCTCATAAGCTTTAAACCTCAAGTCCCGTAAGATTCTGACCATCATAATCCCAGAAAAGTATGTGCTCTTCATTAATGGATATGTTTCCGACATTGGTTATCTTATTCATAAAATATTTTTCATATTCTTCCTGCGTCAGATTATTTTCATCGGCAACTTTATTGCGGCCTTCATCAAGATCTGTCTCGCTTATCACGGCTACACCGGACATCGTGCACTCGTATCCTTCAATGATCTCCCCTATATCCATATATGCCGCAAGCAGATAGCTATTACCATAGCTGTCAATTACAGCATATTTATATAATGCGATTACATCTTCTTCACTAATATATGAAGAGATCTCTTCGAAATCCAGGTCGCTCCAGTCTGTAAGTTCCAGTATTTCTTCGGCTTCTTCATAGCTTGAAAAATCTTCGAAAAAGTCATAATCCTCATATTGAAGCGATTCAAACATCTGTTCACAACTATGTGTTGCTGCTTCTTCTATGCTGTCATAGCCTGAATCTGCATCCAGTACTATTTCATCGTCTTCAAGGAAATCCAGACTATTATCATCTTCCCATAAGCTTCCAAAGAATGATAGAGCCATAGACAATATAATACTTCCGATTACCAGAGCTCCGACTACAGGAAATGAATTATCCTTCTTTGTATCTTTTGATTTTCCTTTTTTAACCGGAATGCGATTAAGCATCTTGCGCTCTGCTTTTTCTATCATATCGTCATCCGGTAATATATCAATGCCGTCAGCAGAGGTTTCAGACTCCGTAATGATTATCTCAGGCTCCGAATTTGCCATTTCGATGGTATCTCCGTAAGCCCTCATATCAGAAGGTTCTCTTGTGTTGACGATGAGCCTGGGTTCCTTGATCAGGATATACATTTTAGCCAGTATATCCCCTCCTGCAACCACTGCAGCTATGGCTATGACAGACGGAATAAAATACTGCGGCAGTATATGCCCGGAATAATCAAGCCACGGGAACGGAAAACCCCTCGTCGATCCGTCGGAATTAATCAGGCCTGCCAGCAATATAACGACTGTCAGAATCAGATAATTACCCAGTCTTGACAGAAGTTTTTCGCTTAACATCAAGGGTTTTCGCGGTATCTTATAAGTTTTGGAATAAATCTTTTTCATAATAATTAATGCATCACCATGTAACAGCAACGTCTATCTGAGTAGGATTCCTCCTGGCAAACGTGCCTGTATCACACACTATGGCTTTTCCAAGCGAAGTTTCAACAATTGATCCTCTCGGACGCAGGTTCAGATTGGCTGCTACCATGATATAGTCTCCGAGCATTTTGCAACCATCTTCTCTGACCCAGTACTCATCATTATTACCCATGCGACGCATTATACTGACTACGCCGTCCATATTGAGGTTATAATAAGTTTCCTTACCTGACGGACCTATTACCGTACCTTTGCTCCTTGAAAGAACCGGACCTTTCCATCTGATGGATTCAAGATACTCCTCATACTCCTCTACTGCATTTACGGCAGCAATCTCCATTGTTCCTGAATCTATGTTCGTTATGAATAAATCACCGGTATTATTAACCAGCCTGTCCAGTACATTTTCCTGTGAAAATACAGTAATTACGGCACAGCACAAAACTACTGCAGTGCATTCTGTCAGGATGAGAAATATTCTTGTTAAGTTGTAAAATAAACGCTTATTTTTCAATAATAAATTACCGTTAACCAATACTGTTTATATTCATTATACAGCAAAAACAGAGCAGTGAGAATGCCCCACTGCTCTGTTATCCGCCTTTTTAAATAAGGACAATTATTATGCTTTCTGCTGTCTGCCGATCTCAAGCCCCATCTTGAAGGCTTCTACATTCGGTGCGATAAGCTTTTCCTTTGCAGCGAATTTATGCTCTATTCCCTTGATTATTACATCTTCCGGAACCGCATCGGTTGCGCCCACATAAACGCCCAGCATTATAACATTTAGTGCCCTTTCATTTTTAATATCAATGGCCATCTGTGTTACAGGAGCCTTGATTATATTGATATCGTCCCTGTCAATCGGGTCTGTTACTATCGTGCTGTTCACAAAGAGATTTCCGCCCGGTTTGAGGTTCGGCAGGAACTTGTGAAGCGACGGACCGTTCATTACAACAAGGTCCTCCAGATTGTAGCTTACAGGTGCTCCTATTTCTTCATCGGATATAACAACATAGCAGTTTGCCGTACCGCCTCTCATGGCAGCTCCGTATGACGGGAAGAATGTCACATTGAGGTCAGTAGCCTGAGAAGTGGCTTCTGCCAGGAGTTTGCCCATAGTCATAACTCCCTGTCCGCCGAATCCGGCGATCATAAGATTTCTTTCCATAGCGCCCTCCTATTGCTTCTTTTCTCCGCCGTCTCTGAATACACCGAGAGGATATTCCTTGAACATATTCTCTCTCAGGAAATCCAGCGATTTAATCGGATCCATGCCCCAGTTCGTCGGACAGGTTGTAACTATCTCAACTATTGAATAGCCTTTTCCATCCAGCTGATACTGAAATGCCTTTTTAATTGCATTACGGGCTTTGATTACATTCTGAGGCGTATCGCAGCTTACTCTTTCGATATAGTAAGGAGCTGTGAGCTGATTAAGAATCTCGCTCATGTGCATCGGATAACCGTGCTCCTCCGGATTACGGCCTGCCGGAGATGTAGTGGATTTCATGCCTACAAGAGTTGTAGGTGCCATCTGACCTCCCGTCATGCCGTAAATTCCGTTATTAATGAAGATTACGGTGAAGTTCTCTCCCCTGTTTGCTGCAGACATGGTCTCTGCAAGACCGATTGCAGCGAGATCTCCGTCTCCCTGATATGTATATACAAGTGAATTCGGGGAAGATCTCTTAATTCCTGTTGCTACGGCGCCTGCTCTTCCGTGAGCTGCGATTGTCTCATCGCATGATACATAGAATTGACCGAGTCCGCAGCATCCTACGCCCTCAACTCTTACGAGATTATCGAGCTGTCCGAGTTCTTCTGCTGCTTCGCCTATGATTTTATGTACTGTGCTGTGCATGCAGCCCGGGCAGAATCCGGATACTGTATCCGGAAGTATGCCTTTTGTCCTGGTGTAGACTTTTTTCTCTTCAGCCATTACAGCACCTCCTTTATGAATTCCTTCGCACCTGCCATAACCTGGTCATTTGTGAGAAGCTGTCCGCCGGATCTCAGAATCTCTTTTACCGGGCATTTTCCCTGGATGGCATAGTCTATATCCCATCTCATCTGGGCAGGTATGGACATCTCAACGTCTATAATACCCTTTATTCTGTTAAAGTCGAGATTCCTGAATGCATCATACGGGAACGGTGATATTGTTATCGGTCTGATCATTCCTGCTTTGATGCCTTCTTTTCTCAGTTCCCTGATTACTGCTCTTGAAATTCTTGCGGAGATACCATAAGCGGCAAATACTATCTCGGCATCATCCATCATGTATTCTTCGACTCTGATGTCTTTATCCCATGTTTCATACATGGCGGAAGCCTTGATGTTTTCCTGTTCTTGTCCGTCTCCTACAGAGCCCGGTCTGCATGTGGCCTGCTGTCCGAGAGGATGTCCGATTATGGCTCTTGGCAGGAATTTCGCTCTGCATTCCTCTAGTTCTTTATCTGTCTTCATTTCAGGAAGCACAACAGGCTCCATCATCGTGCCCATTACGCCGTCTGTGAGGACAAGAACGGGGTTCTGATCTCTCTCAGCCAGATCAAAGGCCTCATATACCATATCCACGCATTCCTGAACTGAGTCAGGAGCAAGCACTATCATCCTGAATCCGCCGTTACCGGATGCCTTTGTGGCCTGCAGATAATCCTGCTGGGCAGGCTGAATTGCTCCGATTCCCGGGCCGCCTCTTTGCACATTTACATATACCATAGGTATACGTGCTGAAGCGCAGTATGAGACGCCTTCACTATATAATGAAATACCGCATGAAGAGGATGAGCTCATAGCTCTGATACCGGTCGATGCGGCGCCGTAAAGCATATTAACGGAAGCAACTTCGCTTTCTCCCTGTACAAAAGAACCTCCGACTTCAGGAAGTCTTCTGGCCATATATTCTGGAATTTCGTTTTGAGGTGTAATCGGATATCCTGCAAAAAAGCGGCATCCTGCCCTCACTGCAGCCTCGGCTATAGCCTCAGTGCCTTTCATAAATACACGTTCTGCCATTTCATCCCCCTTTCTATCTCCAGACCTCTATGGCCGATTCCGGGCAGATCTGAGCGCACATCGCACATCCGATGCAGTCCTCAGGTCTTGCGGAAGTAGCATAGAGGTAACCTTTGGAGTTTACCTTTTCGCCTATCTCAATGCACTTTTTGGGGCATGAGATAACGCAGTAGGAGCATGATTTGCAAGCCTCAGCTGTAATTTCGATTCTTGCCATTAATTTCCCTCCTTAGTTAAAACGTACAATATCTGTTATTCAGTCAACCCATGAATAGGTCAGGAAAAGATCTATGGGGATCAGATTTTTGTCTGTAAGTTTACTGACATCATCATAAATACCCCTGTTTACGCAGAGACTGTTGACATCGGTATATCCGTCAAACAGCTCATCTATCTTCTTCAGACCTTCCATGAATTCGTTAACATTGGTGGAATATCCGAGATTGGGATTTCCCAGTAAATAAATATGATCGAGTCTCATGGAACCGAGTATGTGTTTCATTGTGGCATCTATGGCATCCACGCTTTTGGTCCACGGTCTGTATGGATTTACTATGTATACAGGAACGGAATCATCTTTGCTCAGAAGATCGGAATATGCTCCGGCAAACTTCGCTGCCTGATGACCGCCCCCTATATCGAGCAGAGTATAATTGTCGCTTACAAGCGACACTCTGACTCCGCCGACCATGACCGGCGCATCCAGATACTGATCCTGATAATGAATGCTGACGCCTTTCCCCTCGAAGTCAGCCTGCATGTCCCGCGATCTGTACAGCGGCTTGGTCTGATCGAGATCGAAGAGATCGACTTTCCTGTCGCTCATATTTGCGAGTTTATGCGCAATATTAAGTGCAATCTCACTTTTTCCCGAGCCTGCTTCACCGATAAAAACAAAATTCTTCTTTTCGTTCATCAGTTCTTCAAAGCTCTTGTCCGACTCATAAAACAGTCCCATGTTTAATCTCCGTTTGCCGATCAGTCCTCGTAAGTTTTTCTCAGGATATAAAATCCGTCGCTGTTAGCATCTATTATAATATTTCCGCGATCATCCACAACAACATCTTCTGTCATGGCCATCATCGGTCCCGGGAACGGGAAGAATTTCTTGGTAGGATTCGGCGGTATGAAATATGCCTTTTCCTTGATGTAGAACGGATCCGAAACATCATATATTCTGAGTCCGGCCTGGAAGTAGCAGTCATAGACCACATCCGTTCTCTGCTCAAGCCATGGCTTTCCATCCATCGGTTCATGCAGATTGTGCGGTCCGAATGGTCCGCCCTTTGAGCCTTCAGCCAGTCCGACTACATTGAAGTTCGGAGCCGGGAAATCTTCCGGAACCTCAGGATATGGGAACTCAGCTATCAAAACGGGGTTTGCCGGGTCTGAAACATCGACCATATGAATATTATTCATAGCCTGTGCTTCTTTGACAACTCCGTCCTTTATAAAGCCGAATCTCTCTCCCTCGTTGGTCACAACGCAAAGATCCCTGCCCTTAAGAGGAAGCGCGGTATGCGTCCTTGCGCCTGCAAGTCTGCTGGAAAACGCAGGCATGAATTTAAGCTGTCCGAGTGCTTTTGGTCTTGTGAAATCCGATACATCAAGCACATAAAGACCGTCTCCGCCGTAACCGAGATATGCTTTATCTCCCATAACAAACGGAGGTCCGTGCATCCAGCCTTTATCCATGAAATCGGGTACATGCGGCGCGGAATGATCCACTTCGCGGCCAGGAACTCCGTATATATACTGATGAGGTGCCCACCAGCGACCTACTTCATACATGTTGGCGGGATCTGCTATATTGACTATTCTGTATATCATGCCCTCGTGCTCATCAGCCTCGGCCGAGAGATGCACATAGTCTCCGCCGTTATACATGAATCTGTGAACTCCCATGGAATAAGGAACTCCGCAGTCCCAGTATCCGAGAATTTCCGGATTCTCAGGATCTTTCTTAAGATCGCATACCATGATGCCCTGCATGCATTTCATCTTGGCTCTGTCACCTACAAGAACCGAAGGTCCGCTGCCTGATGTAAGAGCAAAAACAAGTTTGTCATCTGCAATCTGTAATTTCGGAATGGATGTTGTCGGATACTCCTCAATGTCAAACGGAAGCCACTTTTTGATAAATACCGGATTTTTCGGATCTGTGACATCGCTTATCATGATGCCTACTCCGGCCGGACCTGCCGCAAAACATGCGCCATAGAGCAAATATCGGCCGGATTCGGTGCGATACAGTGCCATCTGGAACATTCCGCAAGTTCCGTCCATTTCACAAAATGAAAGAACTTCCAGATTCTTTATGTATCCGTCGTTTCCTTCTCCTTTTGAATAAAAATATTTTCCTTTGCCCATTAATCTCTCCGTATGTTATCTCATTGTAATATATCCGTGGTACTGCTGCAGATTATCCGACCTTGCGTAGTCTGAGAGGAATATTCCGCTTATACCGTATGATTTCTTGAAGTATGGGAAGTCTTCTGTTTCTGCCCATGCCGGTTTAGCGCATTTCTTTGCAGCATCCTTGCATGCATCTACCCATGCAGTCTGGCATTCAAACCACATTTCAACAACGCGGTCGAATTCGCAGTTGTTAACTTCCTTTTTGATTTTGCTGGACACGCAGCGTGTGCAGCCGTCATGTGACGTCCATGCGGGTATGAACTCTTCCCTGAGCCATTTATCCCCTTCTTCCGCACTCACGCCTTCGGGATATTTAACAACAAACTGCCATCTGTAGTTAGGTCCGTCCTCTACAGTGCGTCCTTCTCCTTTGAAGTCTTCCTCCCACCATACCGGTATGAATGCGAAGATGAAAGGAACAGTACCTGCAGACTCATCTCCTTTGGTTGATCTTGCGTCATCTCCCTCGATATTTACTTCCTCTGACTTATCTATGCTGTGTGAATGTCCATGATCGGGAATATTATTCTGCCAGACGAGAACATCCGTCGGAAAGTACTCGGTAAGAATCTTGTGATGATCACCGGCAAATGCCACATCGTTGGGATTTGCGAGCCAGTAATGCTCTGTCATCTGCATCCTGACAGTACCGAATCTCTCGCCGCCCGGCGGAGTCGGAAGTGCAGGATAAAATGCATATTTGCTGACATAAGGACCAAACTGGGATATGCTGTCGGGTACATGATATCTGTACAGCCAGTTCTCAAGCTTGATTCTGTAATCTTCATGAGCGAGATCTACGAATATAAGAGATCTTACAGGATAAAATTCAGGTCTGTTCATCTTGCTATCCTTTCTTTTATCAAATGCCATTCTACGGACAAGGAATTAATCCTATGTCCGCAGAATATAACTATTGTAGCATATTAAGTTCTATTTACCTTTTGAAGGTGAAGGAGTCGGCTCGATCACGCTTGTGTAGTGCTCCTTGCGCGCTATGAACTCCGGATCTTTGAAGAGGTTCATCAGCCTTCCCTCGTTCTCAAAGATATCCTTGCCGTGAGCGGCTTTTCCGGACAGAATGTCATGTGCATGCCATTCTGTTGACGGATCGAATTCGAACACCATAGCTCCGTCTTTTTCAACGAGTTTGCCTTCCAGTCCGCAGAGTTCGCATACGGCTGTCGTCGTGCCCGGATAGATGTAAAATGCATTGCCGTTGCAGTGAGGGCATGCGCCTTTCTTACCCTTCCAGAGATCGACATTGTCAGACTCCATAATTGTCAGGTCGTGATCGATTATGTACTGGGCGGCTTCGACGAGATTCCTTGCCATCTCTTTTGTTCTCTCAATTTTGTCATCCTGCATGATTACATCCTTGCACCATGAGAAGAAGTCATTGTCGATGACCTTCCAGCCCGGGCTCATGGCGAGCATGGCATGGTCTGTCTCTGTTCTTACAGCCCAGTCGGAACCTCCGATCGCAAGGAACGAAATTGCTTTCTGTCTGAAATATCTGGGATTGAGAGGCTCTTTTCCCTGTTCAATAAGTTTTTCATTGAGTCCGAGGAGCATTCCCGTGTCGTGACCCGGTCCCATTCTGTCCGTAACAATGTGGAAGAGTCCGGACCCGCCTGATTCATAGATCGGGTCTACTATAAATACGCCGTCAGCCTCTACCATCTTTTCATAGAGAGCCTTATAGTCATCTTTTCTTGTGCAGATCATTCCTTTGCCCATTACCAGTCCTCTTGAGCAGGCAACGCAGCCTGTACATGTCTGGATGTCCCAGTCAAAGAGATGAATGAATTCGATTTCGGCTCCGAGTTTCTGGCACTCTTCAAGAGCCACTCTACACATTGTGTCATTATTTCCGTTTTTTGTTCCCAGTGAAATTCCCAGAATCTTCATTACTTATCCCTCCTGCATAATGCAAATATCTTATAAAGAAATTCTGTGCCGATTAGTATTTTAATATATTCATGTGACAAATATATGAACTGTGTTACTGCTGATCAGCTGCGCCCGGCATCTCAGGTGCGGGCTCGTTGCAGATCTGCCTGGACCATTTGTCTGCTACGTTGTTCCAGAACATTGCGATGATAAGTGTCGGAACATAGCATGGAATAAATCCGCCTATTACGGCTTTCCAGTAGTCACTCATTGTGCCGCCGCCCTGGATAATGACTCCGAAGTAAGTCATTATAAGATCGAGAATGACAACAAATACGGCTGCTACCACGAGATTAAGCAAAAGACCGAATTTGAATGTTCCGGGTTTTGCATGCTTGGATGCAAATGCAAATCCCCACTTCTCGGCATGTATGAAGTTGACAAAAAAAGTGACGACATATGCCAGAATGCAACTCGGTATAAAAGAGCTGAGTGACAAATTGCCGCCAAGAGCCAGTGCGATGATTGTAATAACGATGCTGAGCGGTAAATCCATGATGAGTGCATATACCGCAGTGAGTTTATTACTCTTTTTCATATCTTCCTCCCTGCTTACAAAAGCAATCATAATATATATCTTGTTTAAATTTTATCAACGAAGCAGTCAGAAGTATAATTTCTATTCAGAATAAAAATCCATAACCATATGGTTATGGATTAGTAGTTGCAAGGATTTAAGCATGTATATTTTATCAGCTCAGAATATTTTCAAGTATATCCTCCATTTTAAGCACGTACTCGGAATCATTGGCTTTAAATCTTGCGACGGTAACCCTGTCACGTGCATCAAACGGTATCCATCTGAGATCGGCCGCGTCTTTGGCCCACACCCATTCATCCATTATCGCCACACCCATATTATTGCGTACGCATGTGACCATCGATTCATGATTCTTTACAAATGTGACATCGGGTACAAAACCATAAGGTCTTGTATATGATGAAATAGCATCGATTATCATGCTGTCCACTATGGACCAGGGAGCAAAGAACGCATCATCACTGAAGTCCTTTAACGAAAGTTCTGACGGCTCCTTTTTCGCAAGCGGATGATTTGCGGAAAACACAAGTACTTTCCCTATATCCGTTACATCCCTGCACTCTATCTCGCGGTACATGTTAATTGAGTTTTTAAATGTGACGGCTATATCAAGAGCATGTGTCAGAAGACCGCTTGATAGTTCCTTTACTCCGCAGCAGTTTATGATAATATCCGAATCCGGGTAGCATTCTTTAAACTGTTTCATCATAGGCGGGATTATGTTAAATAGATCCCAGCCTTCCAGAAAACCGACGCGTATGATTCCTTTTTTCTTTCCGAGTATTCTGTCTGCTTCAATTTTCGTGCTCATGAAATCAGACTTATATCTGCTGAAAAAATCAAAGTAGAGCCTTCCTACTTCAGTCAGCTGTGTTTCTTTATTGTTACGACTGAAGAGTCTGGCTCCGAGTTCTTTCTCAAGCTGAGTTATTTGTTTTGAAATTGCGGGTTGTGAGACAAATAGCTCTTTTGATGTCTTGGTGAAACTCAGATTTGTCGCAACCGCCATGAAATAATCAATCATCAGGTCGTTCATCAAAAGTCTCCTTATAATTTGTCTGCAGAGATTCTGTCTAGATAACGCTGCAATATAACTATTGCGGCCTGTCTGTCTATGATTTTCTTCCTGTCCTCACGGCTCATATTTGCCTCTATGAGGACTTCTTCGGCCTCAACAGTGGAATATCTCTCGTCCTGCCATTCGACTCTTACAGAGGATAATTTGCCCGAGCTTCTCAGTTTGTTTTCGAGCATTCTGCGAAACTCCCTTACCTTTTCGGTCTGCACGGAGTCATCACCGTCGAGAGAAAGAGGCAGGCCTATGACGACTGTATCACAGTCATATTCTCTTATATAGTCTATGACCTTGCCTGTGTCCTTTCTGATGCCTACCCTGTCTATTGTCGTTACACCTGTTGCGATAACGCCAAGAGGGTCGCTGACTGCGACCCCCACTGTTTTAGTTCCTACATCAAGCCCGAGTATTCTCATTAATTACTTGCTGATATTCAGATAATTCACAAGAATCTCCTCAAGAAGCTCGTCCCTGTCAATTTTAAGGATGAGATTTCTTGCGTTATTGTGGCTTGTGATATACGAAGGATCACCGGATGTCAGATAGCCTACAATCTGATCGATTGCATTATATCCGCGTTCAGTGAGCGCTGCGTAAATTTCCATCAGAGTTTCTTTTTTGTCCATTTGACTGTCCTTGAATCCTTCGAACATAATAGTGTTCTTGCTCATTATATGTATCCTCCCTTTGACTAAGTTGTCAGAAGTTCTTCAGCTTTTCTGAATGCATCATCAACTTTTGACGGGTCTTTGGCGCCGGCCTGAGCCATATTGGCTTTACCACCACCACCGCCGCCCGCAGCTGCAGCTATGTCTTTGATCAGTTTGCCGGCATGATAGCCTTTGCCGATAAGATCCTCGCTGACGGAAACTATAAATGTCACCTTTCCGTCTTTCACTGCCGCGAATACCATTATCACATCATCAGTGTTTTCCTTAACGGCATCACTGATGCTTCTGAGCTGATCCACATCGCTGTCCTCAAACAGCCTGGTGATTAATCTGACTCCTCCGACTTCTTTAGCTGAATTAATTATATCATCAACTGCGCCGCTTATCTCGTCAGATTTAAAAGTTTTAATTGTATTTTCAAGAGACTTAATGTCGCTCATTACCTGAGCTGCTTTGCGTGTTAGGTCTGTTTCCGTTGATTTCAGCGTGTTAGCAACAGTGCTGAGCGTTGCTTCTTTACCTGCCAGATATTTGATTACATTGGAACCTGTGATGGCTTCAATACGTCTTACACCTGCAGCTATACCTGACTCGCTTACAATTTTAAAGCCGCCGACCTTACCGGTGTTATCAACATGTGTGCCTCCGCAGAACTCAACGCTGTAGTCGCCCATGCTTACAACACGCACAATGTCTCCGTATTTCTCACCGAAGAGAGCCATCGCGCCGAGTTTCTTGGCATCATCAATCGGCATCTCTTCCATTTTAACCGGCAGATATTCGTCCACTTTTTCATTTACAACATCCTCAAGTTTTTCGATTTCCTCCGGAGTCACTGCCTGGAAGTGGTTGAAGTCGAATCTGAGGTAGTTGTCATCAACATAAGATCCTGCCTGCATCACGTGGTCACCGAGCACATCTCTCAAAGCCTGCTGAAGCAGATGCGTTGCGGAGTGCGACCTGGCAATTCTATGTCTTCTGATTGAATCTATAGCAAGAGATACTTTATCTCCCTTGCTGAGCTGGTCTGCAAGCCCTGCATCATCAGCATTAATAACGTGGAGATAAATGTCATTTTCCTTTATGACATCAACAACTCTCAGAGAATCGCTTCCCTTTGTGATTGTACCGGTATCATAAACCTGACCGCCGCTTGTGGCATAAAACGGAGTCTGATCCAGAATAACAAACCTGCGGTTTTCATCGAAGTTTCCGACATAAAGCACTTCTGCTTCGCCGCTTTCTTCGGTATATCCAAGGAAGATTGTATGCGGAAGATCGCTGTACTCTCCGGCATCTCTCCATGCTTCGTCCTCCGTATCTTTCTGGCGAGCCCTGGCCATGTCTTTCTGGTGCTTCATGTTTTCGTTGAAACCGTCAACATCAGCGGTCATGCCGTTTTCTTCGAGAATCTCCTGAGTGACTTCAAGCGGAAAACCATAAGTATCATAAAGCTTGAAAGTAAGGTCTCCGGAGAGCTCCGTGCTTCCGTTTGCTTTCATGTCTTCCATGTAGCCATCGAGAATCTGTATACCGTTATCAAGAGTCTTGGCGAAGTGCATTTCTTCATTTCTAATCATCTTGATGATGTAATCATGCTTTTCGACAAGTTCAGGATAGGCTTTTCCCGATGTTTCTATCACGCTTTCGGCAAGTACAGAAAGTGGGCTTTCCTCTGTTATTCCGAGGAGTTTTGCATGCCTTGCGGCACGTCTGATGATTCTCTTGAGTATGTAACCTCTTCCTTCATTGCTTGGAAGAATACCGTCGGCTATCATAAATACCATCGATCTCATGTGATCGGTTATGATTCTGACGCTTACATCAACTTTTAAGTTGCCGTCCTGGTACTTAACACCCGCCATATCCGTGATGGCATCTCTTATGTATTTAACTGTATCAACGTCAAAGATTGAGTCCACGCCCTGCAGTATGCAGGCCAGCCTCTCAAGACCCATTCCGGTGTCAATATTAGGATGAGCAAGCCTCGGATATGAGCCGTCTTCCTGTTTGTCAAACTGAGTGAATACATGATTCCAGAATTCAAGATATCTGTCACAGTCACACCCGGGTTTGCAGTCGGGTTTTCCGCAGCCCCACTCCGGTCCTCTGTCGTAATAGATTTCCGAACAAGGTCCGCATGGTCCGAGACCGATCTCCCAGAAGTTGTCATCTTTTCCGAGTCTTACGATTTTTTCTTCCGGCATGCCTATGTCATTCTTCCAGATTTCATAAGCCTCGTCATCATCTTCATAAATAGTGGCCCAGAGTTTATCGGCCGGCATCTCGAGCCATTCAGTGCAGAATTCCCAGCCCCATTCCAGCGACTCTTTTTTGAAATAATCTCCGAAACTGAAATTGCCGAGCATTTCAAAAAAAGTACCGTGTCTTGCTGTTTTTCCGACATTATCAATATCGTTGGTTCTGATGCACTTCTGGCATGTTGTCATTCTCTTGCTCGGAGGAGTCTCCACACCTGCGAAATAAGGTTTTAGCGGAGCCATGCCGGAGTTTATTATCATCAGGCTTTTATCATTCTGAGGAATCAGAGAAGCTGAACCACCCGCATAATGGTCCTTGCTTACAAAGAAATCCCTGAACATATCTCTTAATTCATTTACACCGAGGTTTTTCATATGTTACTATCTCCTGATTTGAGTTTTTTGCACCCATTAATTATATTCTGAATCATCTACAATTTCAATGGATTCGAGCGAAGCACGTACATCTGCTCTTATCTCCGCCAGAAATTCCTGACGTAGTAAAGCTTGCTCCATTTTTTCCTCTTCGGACAGTCCTTCTTCTTTGGACTTATGAGCAAGCTCGTTGATTCTGTCAATTTTAATCTTTTCCATCAGCGTTTTCCTCCGTTTTCAGCAGTTATGCTATCACGAAGGAATAATATAAATCAACTTAGGACTTTATCAGATCAGCGCACATCCTGGTGCAAACTTCGTGTGCAACCGTAAAGATAAAATCTTTATTTGTCGGTTTGTGCAGATAATCAATCATTCTGCTTGTGATTTTTCCATTCGCACATCTTTTATAAGCAGAATTAATTGCATTACGTATATTGTGTTCAACCGATGAAATGCTGTTCAATCTGTACTTTATCTTTATATAAGGATAGATATCGTTCAGCATGCTTAAGTCCATACGATTCTGATCAATTATTAGCATTACGGAATCCACAATATAAGCATATCCGGTATTTCTTTTATTGATGTCAAATTCCTCAAGAATATGAGTAATGGCATTAATAAATGAAACGTATTTTTTATAAGCATCAGGCTCAACTTTCGAGGCAGGATTGAATCCATATAGAAAAATGCCATTGTTCTTTATGAGCTCTGACATTTTTGTGTTGGTACTGATATGCTTGTTCAGTTTTTTCAATTCGTTCAGTAACAATGCTATTACATTGTTTTCCTTGTTAATCAAATCTATAATCATTTCCTCTCTCCTTTGTTAAATGGTGATAACGTCTTTTAGCTTCTCAAATATTGAATCTCCGATTCCTTTTACTTGCATAAGATCCTCTATTTTTTGAAATCTGTTTAAAGATCTGTACTCAATAATACGATCTGCTATTACATCACCAATACCCGGAAGAGTTTTTAAGGCGTCCTTGTCAGCTGAATTGATATTGACGATTCCGGAAGCATCAATACCAGCCTGAGGCATATTACCGCCTGCAGAAACAGATGCTTCGTCACCATCTAATTCCGAATACACGGGTATAATTATTTTTGCTCCATCTTCGACAAATGCCGCCTGATTGACAGAATCAGTGTCTGCATCGCTTCTCAGACCGCCTGCTAATTCCACCACCTCATATAATCTGGTACCGTTTTCAACTTTATATACTCCGGGACGATGCACTGCTCCTCCAATGTCTACAAATAATTCGGCACTTTCCGGCTCTGAATTTGCTGTGGTCGTTTCAACGCTGATGTCGCTTTTAGTGGAATTACTGATTCTTAGAATAAGCGCAAGTATGAGAATGCATGCTATTGATAGGATCTTAATAAGAAGTTTTTTATCACTTACCAGATTACCGGCAAATGATTTGATTTTATCTGCGGCATTTGTCATGACAAGCTTGCTCCTTTCAAATACTTTTGCCGCAAATATATAGTATTCGCAATTATATATAAAATTCTGAATCATTTTCGGAAATGTACTGAAAAAATACAAAAAATGCACTCGTTTCTACATAATAATCACTATAAAGCCATCTCATTATTTCAGACATTAAAAAAATGTAGAATTGAATGCATATTTTGTAAAAAAAAGAGGCCTGAGCCTCTTTGTGTGCTATTTCTATTATGAATCAGTCCTCTGTAAACTCGAATTCAAAATCCTCGATTCTGACCGTATCGCCTTCCTTGAGCCCGATATCTTTAAGCAGTTTTATTCCTCCCTGCTTTTCAATATAGTTATACAAATACCTGATGGAACCGGAATCTGTAAAATTCGTGGAGTTGAATATTTTACTGAGCTGCTTTCCTTCCAGGACATAAGCACCGTCTTCGTCCTGATATCCGTTGATCAGTTTGTAATCGTCTTCTCTTTCATCGGCCTCAAAGTCAAACATAGTCAGTCCATGTCCTTCGGGTTCAACGTAATGCTCAATCTGATAAAGCGCTTCATTGAGCAGATTCTGTACACCCTCTCCCGTGGCAGCGCTTATTTTGAATACCTTGCGTCCGATCTTTCTCATGTAGCCGAAAAACTCATCGGCTGCTTCCTGATCTAATATGATATCGCACTTGTTCGCTGCAACTATCTGCGGTTTATCGAGAAGCTCAGGATTATACTGCTTTAGTTCATTGATTATCTTGTCATAATCCTCTATCGGATTTCTTCCTTCCGAACCTGATATGTCTACAACATGAATCAGCACTTTGGTCCGTTCGATATGTTTGAGGAATTTAAAACCGAGGCCTGCTCCCTGAGAGGCACCTTCGATAATCCCCGCAATATCCGCCATAACAAAGCTCGTATCATGCAAATACACAACTCCGAGATTGGGGTCGATTGTTGTAAAATGATATCCTGCAATTTTGGGTTTGGAATTTGTGCAGACGGAAAGAAGTGTGGACTTTCCGACATTAGGAAAACCAAGAAGCCCTACATCGGCTATCAGTTTAAGCTCCAGAATTATCTGTCTCTCTTTTGCAGCCGATCCTGCTTCTGCGAAATTCGGAGCCTGACGTATGCTGCTCTTGTAATGGACGTTGCCGCGGCCCCCGCGTCCGCCCTTTGCCACAACCACGCTGTCTCCGTCCTCAACCAGATCCTTCATGAGATGACCGGTTTCCTTGTCTATAATCATGGTTCCAACGGGAACCTTTAGATATAGATCTTTACCTTTTGCGCCATAGCGATTGCGTTTCATACCGTCATGTCCGTTTTCGGCCTGGTATTTTCTCTTAAACTTGAGGTCCATTAGTGTCCTCAGATTATTATCGGCAACCAAAATAACACTTCCGCCGTTTCCTCCGTCGCCACCGTCAGGTCCTCCGTCAGGAACATATGGATCTCTTCTGAAGGTAACCGCGCCGTTACCTCCTTTACCGGATATAACTGTAATTTCCGCCCTGTCTACGAACATAATTAACCTCTAAAAAAGCCCCTACAATGCAGGGGCCTCTATGTTTGTGAACTTACGCTTCTTTGCTGTAAACGCTGATTTTCTTTCTCTTCTTATCGTATCTTTCGAACTTAACAGTTCCGTCGATTGTAGCGAAGAGTGTATCATCTCCACCCTTTGATACGTTGTTACCGGGATGGAATTTGGTTCCTCTCTGTCTCATGAGGATGCTTCCTGCGCTTACATATTCACCGGCGCCTACTTTGAGTCCAAGTCTCTTGGACTCGGAATCTCTTCCGTTCTTGGAACTTCCTACTCCTTTTTTACTTGACATGGATCTTACCTCCGATTTCTATTACTTAGCTTCGATTGCGGCAAGGATGTCAGCCTTTGTGGCCTTGGAATCAACTTTGATACCCATATCCTTTGCAACTGCAAGAAGCTCATCCTTCTTCATTGAAGCACTTACCTTTGGTGCCTCAGCCTTCTTTGCAGGCTTCTTCTCTGCCTTATCTGCTGCTTTCTTTGTGTCAGCCTTGGCAGTTTCTTTCTTTGCTGCAGAAGCCTTAGGGGCTTTACCCTCTCCTATTCCCGTAATCTTTACGAGAGTAAACGGCTGTCTGTGTCCGTTCTTGCGTCTGTAATCTTTCTTGGCTTTGTACTTATAGATGACTACTTTGTCGCCTTTACCCTGCTCGAGTACTTCTGCGTTTACAACGTATCCGTCCACGAACGGTGTTCCTACGATGAGCTTGTCACCGCCTACTGCAACGACTTCGTCAAAAACGACTTTTTCTCCGACTTTGGCATCGAGTTTTTCAATTCTGAACTCGTCGCCCTGCTGTACTCTGTACTGCTTGCCGCCGGTCTTGATAATAGCATACATTTTATTCAATTCCTCCTTAAACCAGACTCGCCGGAATT
>ONJG01000072.1 GCA_900318105.1 uncultured Eubacteriales bacterium | reverse complement strand
GCTGCGTATTTGTCGAGCAGTGCGTGATCATAGGCTTTCATTCTGATTCTGATCTTGGATAATTCGCTCATTGCTTCCTCCTGTTAATTGATTTGTACTAATTTTCGCTATGCTTGTACAGGACTTCGATGCCTTGAATTTACAAGCTTTACGGCTCTCAGAGCTCGCTCCTTGAGCCCCTTACACTTGTATGCGCGTTTCCTTGGGTCTTGCGCACAACAAAACAACGAAACCTCCGCCCTCATCCGGTGAGGACTTCTCCGCAGAAATTATCCGATAGCCCGGTAACTTCCTGCTTCTTCGCGTTTAACAAGCCTTTGTATTATATTAATCCTGCCCGTATATTGCAAGATTTTTTTGCAAAATTTTTTGATTATTTTTTTGCTTTTTTTGAGCCTGATTTGCTTATTTTTCAAGGGATTGAGGGTTCTGTTCCCTAACACTTTGTCCCGCGTTTCCCTCGCCCCTATCCATAGTGGCACAAAAAGAGAGGGCCACTATATCTGCCCTCTCCGGTTTTAAGTTTATTGATTATGCGTTTCTGAGACGCTCGGCAGCTTCCTCGCGCTGCCTGCAGATCTCTCTCCAGTTCGGGGCCTTGTCAAGGAGTTCCGTGAACTCCCTCAGAGCCTCCGGTATATCTATCTGCTGCGGACAGACAGCCGCACAGGCACCGCAGCCTATGCACTTATCCGGCCATTTGCCCTCGGGTGTCTCATCCATCATCATCGGTACCGTCATCGAGGTCTGGAACTTGAGGTCGTTATAACCTGAAAGAAGTGTAGGTATATCAAGTTCCATAGGACAACCCTCGGTGCAATACCTGCATGCTGTACACGGTACTCCTGTCTTGAGCGATTCCGCTGTCTCTGAGAGCAGCTGCATCTCGGCGTCGCTCAGGTCCTCTCCCTGAGAAAACGTTCTGACATTATCCTTCATCTGCTCGAAGTTCGACATTCCGCTGAGTATCACTTTAACTTCGGGAATCTTTTCGAGCCATCTGAATGACCAAGAGGCGACGGACTCATCAGGCCTCAGCGCCTTTAGCTTTGAGTTGATTTCGTCTCCGAGGTCCGCGAGCTTGCCGCCCCTGAGCGGCTCCATCACCACAACCGGTATCCCCCGGGATTTCAGAATCCTGAGTTTGGACTCTGCATCCTGAAGGCTCATGTCCAGGTAATTCAGCTGTATCTGGCAGAAATCCGGTTTCGCAGATACCTTGCTCTCAAAGTAGTCCAGTATTTCTTCCAGATTTTCTGCCCTTGCATGGGTGGACAGTCCAAGATGTCTGATCCTGCCGTTTTTCTTTTGCTCTGCGAAGTAATCCAGGATGCCATATTCCTCATTTCTATAAGTAGGCATGCTGTTCTCGCACATATTGTGCAGAAGATAAAAATCGATATAGTCTGTGCGAAGTTTAGCCAGCTGATCTTCAAACACTCCGCTGCAGTCATATTCCTTCATAAACTGGTGTCCCGGAAACTTATCGGCTATATAGTAACTCTCCCTTGGATAAGACGACAGGGCTTCTGCCAGTGCAAGCTCGGAATGGCCTTCATGGTACGGATAAGCGGTGTCAAAATAGTTGACTCCCTGTCCGATTGCATACTCTGCCATGCGGTTTACCTGCTCCTGATCGATTGATTTGTCCTCCAGAAGCGGCAGCCTCATGGTGCCGAATCCAAGGGCGGATACTTTCTCTCCGCATAATTCTCTATACTTCATCTCTAATCTAATCTCCTCTTAATGAATCATACCGAGTACCATACCGAGCACAAACGGTATCAACCATATGCGCCATACGGCCATGCTGTATCTGTGGAAGGTCTTTGCGCTTTCCCTATCCTTAAGAACGATCACGGCAGTTGCCCAGATTGCATGCACGAGCATCAGGACTATTGCAATTATCCCCGTTATGCCGTGCAGGCTTGCAAGAAAACCTTCCCTGCCGCTCGAGAGGCCCGCCATCAGGCCGGTGCCTGCCGAGTCAGCACAGAATCCAAGCCAAAAGAACACAAGGTGCAAAGGGCGGAGCGTCTTTTCCTTATGCTCCATCCATACACCGAGAGTATAGAAAACAAGTGCCAGTGTTATGGCTACCACAGCTTTGATAAGTGTAGGTGACAATTTGCCCTCCTCTGAATAGGTCGTCTAACGGCTCGTGAGCATCCGCTCTGCCTTCGCTTTCGCTC
>ONJG01000071.1 GCA_900318105.1 uncultured Eubacteriales bacterium | reverse complement strand
GAGATATATGAAGTTAGTAATTATAGTTTTAGTTTGTTTATCAAGCTACATGGAATTATATCGACTTTTATGATTTTTCGTTTTTTTTGTCAATATGTTTCGATTCCAAGTTTCATTCTATTCTCGCTCCTATGTATTTATTCCTCGTCCATGTCATCCAGCATGTGTATTACAGTTTCAGCGCTTATTGCTGCAGCTTTCGGTTCAAATTCTTTATACTCAACAGCTTCTGTTTCATCTACCTTGTCTGAAACAGCCCTTATGATAACGAATGGTGTTTCGTTCAAATAGCAGATCTGCGCTATTGCAGCGCCCTCCATCTCAGCGCACATGCCGCCGAAATCACCGACTATTCTGTCCTTTTGCTCTTTGGTATGAATAAACTGATCTCCGGAGCAGATCCTGCCCTCATAAACATTGATATCGGCAGCGACGGATTTCACGGCTTCAACTGCCTGCTCCCGCAGCTTTTCATCGGCAGCGAATGCATACTTCCCAGTATAAGGGATTTCTCCCTTCTTAAAGCCTATATGTTCAACATCAAAATCATGCTGAACCGCATCCGTTGACACGACTATGTCCCCGATGTTCAGTTTGTTGTCGAGGGAGCCGGCAACTCCGGTATTGATTATCTTAGTGCATCCGAAATCGTCGATCAGATCGCTCGCGCATACGCCTGCGTTTACCTTACCCATGCCGCACTTTACGATTACGACCTTCTGACCTTCAAGCGTTCCCTCGCAGAATTCCATGGCATCTTCCTCTGAAGTATTTGTAATATCCATCTTTTCCTTGAGGCTTTCAATTTCGACATCCATCGCGCCGATGATACCGATTACCTCTTCCGGTTCTGATGTCTTGTTCTGATTGCACCCGGCAAACATCAGCACCGCAAGAATAAATGCCATCATCAGGGATATGTTTATATACCTTTTCATTTACTTACATCACCCTCCTTCTGAAACCCCTGCAGTTTCGGATTATAACACAAAACCGCGATCAGGGTCTTGATATCTCACTTTTACACCTACAATATAACCCATTTCGGTTTTAGATGCACACCTATTTGGATTTCTGTCGAAGCTCAATTTCCATTTCCTGTGTTATAATTCGTTTGGACCGGGGATTACAGAAGTAATCATTGTAAAGATTATTCATATCATGAGATCAAAGGTATTTTTGAAAACATATATTGCGCTGTTTGCCGTCATTATTCTGGCGACGGTATTTTTATGTGCCTGCGGTCCGAAAGAAGTGGAAGATCCGATGGCGGAAGTCAAATCATACACCGATCTCAATGACCCGAAATACCGCATAGGCGTTGTAAGCGGAATGATTGAAGGCGAGATAATCGAGGAAGTTCTGCCCAAAGCACAGCTTTCTTACTACAACTCGGATGTTGATATATTCACTGCGCTTGAGACGGGTAAAATCGACGCGACAGCCGGAGATGACATGGCGCTTATCTACCACAATATCCAGACCGGCGGCAAACTCAGACTGCTTGATGGTTTTCTTAAACCCTTTGATTTCGGTTTCATCTTTTCCAAGGATGAAAAGGGAGACAAACTCGCTGCGGAAATGAATGAGTTCATCACCGGTCTTGAGGCCGACGGGACTCTCGATCAGATCAAACACAACTGGATGGATGAGGACGGTGCCAAGGAGATGGGCGTGGATTATCGGAATCTCCCCGCTCCGAAAGGCGTTCTCAGGCTGGCCACAACGGGCACAGAGCCGCCGTTCACATATCATGACAATAACCTTGTTATTGGACTGGATATCGATGTTGTCTCGAGATTTTGCGAAGCCGCAGGATACGGTCTTGAGGTGACCACCATGTCATTCGATGGCATGATTCCATCCGTCAGCACAGGCAAATGCGACCTTGGCTGCGGCGCCCTCACGATAACCGAGGAAAGAAAACAAAGCGTCACATTCTCCGCTCCGTATTATCACGGCGGAACGGTTGCTGCAGTTTTCAATCCGAACTATGCCGCAAACAAAGGATTCATCGACGGACTTAATGACAGCCTCAGAAAGACCTTTGTCACACAGGACCGCTACATACTTTTCATAAAGGGCATCCTGACCACCCTTTTGATTACGCTTTTGTCCGCACTCTTTGGGACAATTATCGGCTTCCTTGTATACATGGCCTGCCGCGGCGGTAATAAGGTGGCCAATGCTGTTACCAGGGTAAGCGTCAGGATAATTCAGCTCCTTCCTGTCGTGGTCCTGCTCATGATTTTCTATTACATCGTTTTTTCAAGTGCTCCCGTAAGCGGCACCTTTGTATCCATCGTTGCCTTTTCCCTTACCTTCGGTGCGTCGGTTTACGGAATGCTGAGCTCAAGCGTCGCTGCTGTTGACATAGGTCAGGAAGAAGCCGCCTACGCACTCGGCTACGGAAATCTCAAAACATTCTTCAAGATTATCCTGCCTCAGGCCATGACATACTTCCTGCCGTCATTTCAATCCGAGCTTGTGTCTCTTATCAAGGCAACCGCAGTCGTGGGATATATAGCCGTGCAGGATCTGACCAGAATGGGAGATATAGTCAGGAGCCGTACATACGAGGCGTTCTTTCCGATCATCTCGGTTGCAGTCATATATTTCGTTATGGCGTGGCTTTTGATAATCATCCTCGACAGAGTGGTCATATCAACAGACCCCAAGCGAAGAGACAGTGCCAAAATCCTCAGAGGTATTAAAACCGACTGATTGAAACCTTATCCTTTATATGTTACTTTGGGAACATGAAAGTTTTTACAAGGGACTACAGAACTACGGGAGATTTCCCGGCTGCTTACAGCAAATATTTCGACGGTATGCGCTACTGCGTGCTGGATATAGAGACGACAGGTCTTCACCGCGAAAACAGCAAGGTGATACTTGTCGGTCTTTTGATGGAGACGGATTCCGGCATCAGGATCACCCAGTTCCTGGCAGAGAATCACTACGAAGAATACAAGGTGCTTGATGCAGTGCTGGAGTATTTAGAGGAAGAGCACGCAGACTACCTGATAACATACTACGGTGCGGCATTTGACCTGCCGTTTCTGAACGCCAGGCTCGATGCCAATTTTTCAGGATGCAGCATCAGCATGTACGACTTTGACCTCTATCGTTTCATCAGGACCGGCACTGATCTCAAATCACGCATCGGCTCCCTGAACCAGAAATCCGTAGAGAATTACTACGGAATACTGGAGGACCGTGGAGATACAATCAGCGGCCGCGAAAGCGTGACCATGTTTGACGAGTATTCACTGACAGGCAACTCCACTCTCGAAAAGATTATTCTTACGCATAACAGAGAAGATGTGCTGCACCTTCACAGGCTTATGCACCTTGCACTGGTTGATGTGGAAGATATGGAGTCTGCCCTCGCCTCCTATGGCATCCCGATTATGGGCGGCGATTACAGCATAAGACCTGAGATAAAAAAGGCCGGGCGCGGAGCATCCGCAGGATGGAAGCTGCGGATATGCGGCGATCAGCTCGCAAAACCTTTTTCATCAGCGTTCTTCCCCGATCAGGATTCACCCGTTTATGCGAGTTTCAACGCAAGCACGAGGATGTTCGAAATAGAAGTTCCCGTCTCCAATGCAGCGGGCTTTGACGGCATGCCTTACCTCGACCTCAAACCGCTCGGACTTGACTCCGGACAGTCACAATTTCCATTTGACTTGAGAAATGACCCTGACTATGTAAACGGATTCCTTATTCTGAACCCACGAACCATCAATCTGATCGGCAGATTACTTACCGAATCAATAATTCTTAAAAACAGTAAGTAATTCATAAAGACTAAAGCTAAAAGAATTACTTATTCCGGGATGAATAATGTCCTTGAATAAGTAATTCTTTTGTATTTATGTAAAGTTTGCTTTACATTTTATGACTATATATCGACGTTTTGTAAAGTATACTTTACATTTACTTGCCGGTTTTACTTATTATCCTTCAATATTAGGGGAAAATAAGTAATTTGAAATGACTGAGAAATAAAAAATTACTTATTCTGAACCATGGAGGATCGATAATAAGTAATTCTTCTTATATGATGTAAAGTCTACTTTACATATTTCGGAAAGCATTAATGTAAAGTTTACTTTACATTGCTCTCTCTGTGCCTCTATTCTCAATTCTAATCATCGACTTTATGAATATCCGAGAAGCCTCTTCCCCTGCCCCATACGGACTTTATTTCAGAGATTGAGACAAAAGAGCTGGGATCGTGCTGCGCGAGATATCTCTTTATGAGGAAACTCTCACGCGGTGAGCAGAGTATCTTGAGTTGTTTTCTTTTATCACCGGTATACTCACCTGTCACTTCTATGCTGGACACACCGCGCCCGAGCTCTTTCATTATGAATTCCGAAAGACCTTCGGGATCTCCCGCGATGATGTTGAGTTCCACTATTTTGTTGGAGAGACCGAACATCACAGCCTCACCGACTCTGAGCTGTACATACGTGATGATGATTGCATACAGGGCGATATTGACACCGAATACAAATGCGCTGGCTACAACGACCAGAGCGTTAATGACAAATGTGATATCGTTGATCCCAAGGTGCGGCAGGCTTCTGTACTTTATGACTTTGGCCAGGGAGTCCGCTCCTCCGGACGAAAAACCTGCCTTGAATGTCAGTCCGTTTGAGACACCGAAGAGTACTCCGCAAAATACGGCCACGAGGAACAGATCATCGCTCTTAAGCAGGACTATGTCGTTTACCTCTATGAGAAACATCACTGTCGGATATGCTATGGACAGCAGAATAATTTTCCTTATCTCCTTCATGCCCAGGGTGAACATCACGATGAGCATGATGACCATTGAAAAAGCATAGTATATAAGCGAGTAATTCCAGTCTGTGTAATGCTGGATAATTCTTGATATACCTGAGATTCCGCCGATAGTTAGACCGTTTGGTATCATAATGGATACGGATGTGAAAGAGCCTATAATTACCGCTATCAGGGCAATAGCAATCTCTCCCACCTTAACCTCAAGCTTGGAGTGACCCTGCAATTCAGGATCCTTGGCTGCGATTGTATTGGCTCTTTTGGATGCTGCCGCTTCCTTTTCGAGTCTCTTATCGAGATTTTCCATTATCTCGGCGTCGGTTACGTTGTGAACAAGATGACGCCTTTTGCGCACTGTCTTTTTTTTGACGGATTTCTCCGTTTCCTTCTTGCTGCCGGTATTTTTTCCTTTTGCTTTTTTGTCTTTTTCTTCTGCCATTTTCTCTTACCCCTCAATTAACTGCACAAGTGCACAGTCTAGACTTAAATATGCGCATTGTCAATATCCGCGAGGTATTCTTTTCCGAACACGTCGACCACTACCGCAGTGAAACTTTCGGATGCGGTGAACAGCATCTCTGAGCGGGCATCCTGAAGATAATTACATGTGAATCCATCGCCTGCACCCGTGTCTATCATTACGTAGTCGGCAAACGACAGCCTGCCTCCTCTGAGTGCAGCTTCAACATGTTTTCTGTCGCTCATCTGTATGCTCCCTGTCTCTATGTCCGGGATCAGATCGGTAAGACTGCATTTGTACAGGAACCTGCCATCCTCGAGCTCTTCCTTTGAATTAACAGTTACAACTGCCCTTCCGTTCAGCGGGACGGCTTCATCCTGCTGCAAATATTTAAACTCTGCACCCGCGGATATGAGCCTCTTCCTGGCGATGGATACCGCAAGCTGCTCACTGTCGCAGCCAAGCCACTTCCTGCCCATGGACTCTGCCGTCTCAAGGAAGCTGCCAGAGCCTGCAAAGAAATCCCCGACGAGTTCTCCTTCCTTTGATGAGCTCTCTATTATCCTCTTCATGAGCTCCATCGGCTTTTGCGTGGCATAGCCCGTCCGCTCGGCGGAGGTCCTGCCCACCATGTCTATGTTCCAAACGTCCTTCATGTTGACCATTGTGTACCAGCCCACATCGTCCCGGAACTCTTCAACGCCCTTGAACCTGTACGGCTTGTAGTCCCTGTTGTAGGACTTTTCCAGAGGGACGTCGAGGTAATAATTCTTTGTCTTTGAGTAAACGAGTATGCTGTCGTGCTTTCTGGCGAAGTGGCGCTTTCCGGAGCCTCCTGATTTATAGCACCAGATTATCTCGTTGACGAAGTTCTTCTCCCCCATCAGCTCGTCCATGACAAGTTTGATGTAATGGGATGAATGCCAGTCGAGGTGTACCCACATCAGACCGTCATCGGATAAAAGCTCTCTCATCATCAGGATGCGGGCTGTCATATTTTCTATATAGTATTCGAGGTTTCTGTCAAATTTATCGTCGTATGCCAGATGATGTACCTGTTTTTTGGCTCCGCTCTCTTCTCTCAGGACAACGGATGCGTTGAAACTGGATCGTGTAAAGAAAGGCGGATCTATGTATATGAGCTTAAGCTTTCCGGCGTATCCTTCGCTGAGAAGCTTCTTCATATACGTCAGATTGTCTCCCCTGCAGAGCTCAGATGCCGTGCTTTCATCGCGCACAGAAAGAGTCTCCTCTGCTGATCTCTCATACAGAGCGCGCCCCGCCTTTATACCTTCCAGGATTTGTTCAATTACACTTTTTTGCATTATCTTTGAATAATTTATTCCGTGCTTGCCTTAAAACTTGCTTGCTGTATTTGCATTACATGTTTACCGTCTTCAAAAAATAATACAACCCCGAGCATATGCCCGGGGTGCATCCGGCTGTCATTAATTGAGAACTTCCATGTTGTCGAAATCGACTCCGATCATCTCTTCGAGCTCGGCGCTTACGCTGATTACGAAATCAATGCCTGTCTCCTTGGAGATAATCTTGATCTTTTCGATAAAGCTCGGCAGTATATCGAGAGCGAAATCCCTGTGACTCATAATTCCGTCCAGGAAGATGGTCTCTATGTCGTTATCCGCACTCATAATGCCGAAGAGGAATCCGATATATTCGTCTTCGTTTGTTACATGCGGGAAATCTTCCATGCATACGACTCTGATCTTATAATCCAGGTCGTATATGAGTCTTGAATTCTTATTGATAAAGATGATGCTGCCCTTTGCAGTCTGAACAGAGCCGTTGGCCAGCTCAATCATCCTTTTGGTCTTTCCGCTTCCTTTATGTCCGATCAGTATCTTCACCATTGGTGGAAGTCCTCCTTGCTATTTTTATATTATTCGAATCTTTCGACTATTCTACAACAAAACAGTCTCTCCCGCAATGAGCAGCGGGCAAATTAAAATCTTAATTAATGTCTCGCGAACGCATCGTCCCGGGCTACTTAAGTGACTCAAGACGTGCGCAGACATTTGTGAGCATCTCTTTGTATTTCTCGCCCTTGGCGCGCTCCTCTTCTACAAGGTGTGCCGGAGCTTTGTCCGTAAAGCCTTTGTTTGCGAGCTTCTTTTCGACGCGCTCCACCTCGCTCTCGAGCCTGGACTTCTCCTTGCTGAGTCTTTCAAGCTCGGCTTCCTTGTCCACGAGGTCTTCGAGCGGCACTGCTATCTCCGCTCCGTCGATTACCGCAGTCATCGCATCATCCGGAAGTTTGAAATCTCCGCCCTTGATGTCGATATCCGTTACGTTGGCGAGGTTTCTGATGTGGCTCGAAACTGCCTCTATGCCGCCGGCGTGCACATCCGTCTTGACTATGATGCTGAGCTTGCGGCTCGGTGTAGCCTCCGCATCCGCTCTTATATTACGTACCGCCTTGATGACATCCATGGCAAGTCGTATCTTATCAGCTGCGTCGCTGTAGTCCATCGTAGCATCATATACCGGCCACTCTGCGCGAATGAGCATAGCATCCGCTCCGCTCTTTTCACCGTCCTGCGGCAGGAAGCCCCAGATCTCCTCTGTGATGAACGGCATGAAAGGATGCAGCATCTTGAGGAAATCCTTAAGCACCTTGGTAAGGACATATCTTGCAACGGCCTTGTCCGCCTCATCATCTCCGTAGAGCCTGCCCTTGACCATCTCAATGTACCAGTCGCAGTATACATCCCAGATGAGTTCGTAAACCCTCTGGCCTGCGAGACCGAGTTCGAATTTATCGAGCTGCTCTGTCACATAGCGAGCGCCCTCGTTAGCCATCTGCAGAATCCACTTATCCTCGTCTCTCAGCTTCGACTCGTCGAATTCCATCGGAAGCCAGCTTCCGTCTTCTGCCTGGAGATTCATGATGGTGAATCTCGAGGCGTTCCAGAGCTTGTTTGCGAAATTACGAGCAGCTTCGATTCTTTTCGGAATATATCTTGTGTCATTACCCGGTGAAATACCCGTGCAGAGCATAAACCTGAGAGCGTCTGCTCCGTACTGGTCGATTGACTCGAGAGGATCGACTCCGTTTCCGAGAGACTTGCTCATCTTGCGGCCCTGCTCGTCCCTGACCAGGCCGTGCACGAATACATAATCATACGGCGCATCTCCCATGCACTCGTAACCCGAGAATACCATCCTGACAACCCAGAAGAATATGATGTCATATCCCGTCACCAGCACGCTGTTCGGATAGAAATAGTCGAGGTCTTTGGTCTTTTCAGGCCAGCCGAGCGTCGAGAACGGCCAGAGCGCTGAGCTGAACCACGTGTCCAGAACGTCCTCATCCTGAGTAAAGTGTTTGCCTCCGCACTTGGGGCATACATCCGGCATATGGTCTGCGACGACAACTTCTCCGCAGTCATCGCAGTAGTATGCAGGGATTCTGTGTCCCCACCAGAGCTGTCTTGAAATGCACCAGTCCCTGATTTCATAGAGCCAGTTGAGATAAACTTTGGAGAATCTCTCAGGCACGAATTTCATCCTTCCGGACTCTACGGCCTCGATGGCAGGCTTTGCAAGCTCATCCATCTTTACAAACCACTGGTCTGACATCATGGGCTCTACCGCGCTGTGGCATCTGTAGCATCTGCCGACAGGAATCTCCACATCCTCGGTCTTTACGAGATATCCCGCAGCCTCGAGGTCGGCGACCCAAGCCTTTCTGCACTCATATCTGTCCATGCCTGCATATTTTCCGGCATGCTCATTCATGGTGGCATCGTCATTCATGCAGGATATAATCTCAAGATCATGTCTCTGCCCTACCTCAAAGTCGTTGGGGTCGTGAGCCGGTGTGATCTTAACAGCACCCGTTCCCTTTTCGGGATCCGGATATTCGTCAGCGATCACAGGAATCTCCCTGCCTACTATTGGCAGGATAACCGTCTTGCCTACGAGATCCTTGTATCTTTCATCGCTTGGATGTACGGCAATTGCGATATCTCCGAACATGGTCTCGGGCCTTGATGTTGCAACCGTGATGCCCTCTCCTCCGTCTGCTGCCGGATATCTGAAGTACCAGTACTTTCCGTTTTCATCTTCGTGCTCAACCTCTGCATCCGAGAGAGAAGTCTTGCAGTCAGGACACCAGTTAATCAGCCTGTTGCCCTTGTATATCCAGCCTTTTTCGTACAGATCGAGGAAAAATCTGACAACGGCTTTGTTGCAGGTCTCGTCCATGGTAAAGCGCTCGCGGCTCCAGTCGCAGGAGTCTCCGAGCTTGCGGCACTGCTTTGTGATGCGTCCGCCGTATTCTTCCTTCCATGCCCATGCGTGCTTGAGGAACTCCTCGCGGCCGAACTCTCTTTTATCCTTTCCGGTCTTTTCGCGAAGCTCATTTGCAACCTTGACTTCTGTTGCTATGCTCGCGTGGTCTGAGCCCGGAAGCCAGAGTGCAGAGTATCCCTGCATCCTCTTCCAGCGCGTCAGCACGTCCTGAAGCGTCTGGTCGAGCGCATGTCCCATATGAAGCTGCCCCGTGATATTCGGTGGCGGCATCACGATGGTAAACGGCTCCTTGTTTTCATCCACCTCGGCGCCGAATGCTCCGCTTTCTTCCCATGTTTCGTATATACGATCCTCAAAGTCTTTGGGATTATATGTTTTAGCAAGATTCTTCATTCCAATCTCCTTCATTAATTAACTGCCCCTTGCGCGCTCGCAAGATCAGTAGTCGCTGTATTTGTTGTCGTCCTTGAGCACTTCGTGCCTTATCTTTGAAAGCCTCTCGTCTATGTAATGGAGCTGCTCTGCGCACTCCTTGAGGCTGCTTACTATCTCGGGCTTGAGTTCGCCCTTGTTCTTGTATCTCAGTTCGTGTTCGAGACTTGCCCAGGCATCCATCACGATGCTCCGGAACTGTATCTCGACAGGGACCATTTTCTTTGTGTTTACTAGGTAAACCGGCACGGCGACCACGACATGCAGGCTCCTGTAGCCGCTTTCCTTGGGCTGGTCGCAGTAGTCTTTGACCTTGATCATCTCGATGTCTTCCTGAGCGAGAAGCAGATTGGACATCGTCTGCAGGTCTTCCTCGTAATTGCATATTACCCTGAGTCCCGCGATATCCAGTATCTCACGCCTTACCGTGTCCAGATTATTGATCGGATCCTCGATGCCGTATCTGCCGGCTTTTTCCATGATGCTCTCAAAGGTTTTGAGCCTTGACTGCACATGGTGAATTGGCATGTACGAATGCTTTTTATCGAAGTCATCGGATATTATCTCGAGTCTCGTCTCCAGCACCTTTATTGCTGAATTGTACAGGAGGCTGATGTTGTCTATCCGCTCCTGAAGTTCCTCATCCGTTCCGCGGAACTCCGGCATCTTATCCCTGATTATGTCCGCATAGTAGTATCTGAATGCCATTATTCGGACTCCTTTCTTTATATATCATCCTGAGCGCGGCTAAGGATCTAAGCCGCCGCCTCTTTATGTCTTTCGGCTCTGTCCTGCCTGATGTTAACAACCAGCAGCACCAGAAGTGCGACCGCAAATATTATCGATGACAGAGCAAAGAGACTCGGCCTTATTCCTATTTTAACCTCACTGTATATGAGGGTGGATATCGTATTGATTCCGGCGCCTCTGGTGAAGTACGTGATGATAAAATCATCAACCGACATCGTAAAGCTCAGGAGAAAGCCCGAGCTTATGCCCGGCCAGAGCTCAGGCAGCACTATCTTTCTGAATGCGTAGCCTTCCGATGCTCCGAGGTCGAGCGCCGCTTCGTAAAGCTTGTTTGTATTCTTATTTACTCTCGGCCTGACCGAAAGTATGACGTAAGGAACACAGAAAACCGTATGGCTGAAAAGTATGGTCATGTATCCCCTCGGCGCGCCTATCATAAGGAAGAACAGCATCAGGGCTATACCCGTAACTATGTCTGCGTTCAGCATCGGGATATTGTTGATGCCCATCAGCACGTTCTCGGTCCTCGCCCGGAGTGCCGGCATGCCGAGGACAGCCATCGTCCCGACGATGGTCGCGATCAGAGCCGCGATGATCGCGATCGAGAACGTGTTCACAATCGCCCCCATCATCAGCCTGCTCTGGAACAGTTCCTCATACCAGTGCAGCGAAAATCCCGTCCATACCGACATCGACTTGGCATCGTTGAATGAAAGCACGATAAGCGTCAGTATCGGCAGATACAGAAACAACATAATTATTAAGATGTAAATACGTCCTATTGCATTTTTCATTATTATTATATTTCTTGTGTCGATATGTATGTATACCGAAGTGAGCGTTGTGTAGGAGCCGCTAAGAATGACACGAGAAGGTTGCAGGTGTTTGGCTAAGAACCAGACGTCGCAAGCGAAGCGCGTCGACGCGGTTCTCCAAACAGCAAAACCGACGAGTAGTCATTCTCGGCGACGGAACACAGCGAACTGAGGTATACATACATATCAATTCTATATAAGATTTGCGCCTCCGGTTTTGTCGAATTTCTGCAGGAGCAGCATACTTATGATGATAAATATCATCATGACCAGCGACAGTCCCGATCCCAGGTACCAGTTGGAATTCACTGTGAACTCCTGCTCTATGATATTGCCGATCAGGTTTATCTTTCCTCCGCCCAGCATGTTTGAAATAACGAATGTCGTAAGGGCCGGTATAAACACCATGGTGATTCCGCTGACGATGCCCGGCACCGAAAGCGGCAATATGACCCTTGTGTATGTCATTGCCTTGCTGGCGCCGAGGTCGTATGCTGCCTCGATAAGGCTTGAATCTATCTTTGATACCGTGTTGTATATCGGAAGTATCATGAACGGCAGGAAGTCGTATACCATGCCGAGCACGATGGCCCCGGGAGTGTTCATAAGTTCCTGCTGCGGAAATCCGAGTGCGGTGATTATCGAATTAATGACACCTTTTCTCTCGAGCAGCACCTGCCACGCCATCGTTCGGAGCAGGAAGTTCATCCACATCGGAAGTATGATGATAAAGATTAAGAATCCATGTTTTCCGAATTTGCTCTCACGCAGTATCATGGCCATCGGAAATGCAAGAAGCAGGCATATCAGCGTGCTTATCACAGCGAGCAGAAGTGAAAGCCCGAGCGCCTGCATGTGATCCGGCCTGAACATGGCGGTTATATTGGCAAATGTAAATCCGCCTTCCCTGCTTGTAAAACCGTAATAGGCAATCGAAGCCAGAGGGATTACTGTCCCTGCGATTATCCATATGATAAATGGCGTGATATATGGTTTTTTCGATATAAGATTGCTGTTCATTACAAGTCTATCTCTATGGCGGACTCAGCCTCGCTCTTTGGCTTATGCATTATCTGTATGTTCTCTGGGTCGACCTTCATGCCGATCTTTTCACCCACCTCGTGCTGGTCGTAGTTCTGGAGCAGCCACTCGACCTTTCCGTCCTCGCTCTGCACGAGCATCTCATAGTGGACTCCGATGAAGAGCTTTGAAATAATTTCCCCGTTCCACTGACCCTTGCCGTACGGCACTATGTCAATGTCCTCCGGTCTGATAACAACATCGACCCTGCGCCTCGGAGGAAACCCCTCCTCAGTACCGTCTATGCAGGGGTAATCTACGCCGTCAATTCTCACAACTCTCTCATCCACCATCTGACCGGAGAGTATGTTGCTGTCTCCGATAAAGTCGGCTACAAAAGCATTTACCGGCTCATCGTAAATCTCCTGTGGAGATCCCTCCTGCTGGATGAATCCCTCGTTCATTACGACCACCTTATCCGACATGGTCAGAGCCTCTTCCTGATCGTGGGTGATGTATATAAAGGTGATCCCGAGCTCATTTTTAAGCCTGACGAGCTCGTACTCCATCTCCTGCCTGAGCTTTAGATCGAGTGCGCCGAGCGGCTCGTCCAGAAGGAGCACCCTGGGCTCATTTACTATGGCCCTGGCCATGGCAATTCTCTGCTGCTGTCCGCCGGAGAGCTGGTCTATCCTTCTGTTCTCGAATCCTTTCAGGTTCACAAGTTTCAGTGCCTTTTTGACCCTGTCATTAATCTCTTTTTCGCCCTTGCCCTTGACTCTCAGGCTGAACGCGATGTTCTCTCCCACGCTCATGTGAGGAAAGAGTGCGTAGTTCTGAAATACGGTATTTACAGGCCTCTGGTTTGCAGGCATGTCGGTGATGTCTTTTCCATCGAAATAGACCCTGCCCTGGTCAGGTTTTTCAAAACCGGCGATTATCCTGAGCGTGGTGGTCTTGCCGCAGCCCGACGGGCCGAGCAGAGTCACAAACTCATTCTCATCCACCGAAAGATCTATTCCGTTGAGTACCACTGTATCGTCAAAACTTTTGACGATGCCCTCGAGTCTAATAAGTTCTCCCAATTTACCATTCCTCCCTGAAGGATCTTACTTCTTCAGTCCCAGTCCTTCGAGTACTTCGAGCACTGACTCCATCTCGGTTCCTTCGTTGAATTCTATCTTTCCCTGGTCTGCTTCTGTTGAAAGCAGCGGATTAATCGGCAGTTTTTCCAGCAGCTTGATGCCATTTGTGACGGCAACTGCCTCCGCCTGGCTCGGTCCGAAAATCTCATGTTTTGCACCGCAGTCCGGGCATTCATAATAGCTCATGTTCTCAACGAGGCCGAGCACCGGAATGTTCATGAGCCTGGCCATGTTGACTGCCTTGGCCACGATCATCGACACCAGATCCTGCGGTGATGTCACCACGATGATTCCGTCGATGGGCAGTGACTGGAATACAGTCAGAGGTACATCGCCTGTTCCCGGTGGCATATCTATAAACAGCACATCGAGGTCTCCCCATACAACGTCAGTCCAGAACTGCTCCACAACTCCTCCGATGACCGGTCCTCTCCATACTACGGGATCGGTTTCGTTATCCGTCAGAAGATTGATGGACATAAGCTTTATCTCCATCGGTGTCTCTTCCGGCAGAATGCCGAATTCGCACGCTCCGGCCTTGGTGTGAACGCCGAACATCTTCGGAATCGAAGGTCCCGTGATATCCGCATCCATGATGCCGGTCTTATAACCGTGCCTCGATGCAGCAAGCGCGGAAAGTGCCGTTACCATTGACTTTCCGACACCGCCCTTTCCGGACACAACGCCGATTACTTTCTTGATTGAGCTGTGTTCATTAAGTTCAGCTTTCTGGATTCCGCCACCGTTTCTGGACGGACAGTCCGTTCCGCAGGTGCTGCAATCATGAGTGCAGTCCTCGGGTGACTGATTCTGAATCTGATCTTCTCTGATTTCTTCGTTTGCCATTTCTTCCCTCCTGGTTTATATAGTCAAGCCCGTAAGGCTATTCCTCATCATTTTTATCTTTTTCCTCCTCGGCAAGCAACTTTATCTGTTCCATCATGCCGCCGGAGATTGCATTCATCATCTCATCATTTGATTTAAGATCCGTTTCATAGTTGCCGCTTCCGTCCGGATCTGTGCACACCACGTCCACATCTGTGAGAAAATCCTTTGAATTAAGTGCAGTGCATTTGTACATCAGACTTCTCATAAAGAGATCGTTTTGAGTCCCTTCGTGATACTCATCCATTTCCAGGAATTCCTTCCATGTGCTCAGGTAAGCATTTCCGAAATCATACGTGGAGACTCTGACGGTGACTATTACTGCATTTTCATCATTTTCGTCTTTTTTGCTGCCGAGTATCTCATAATCAAAATCCCTGAGTTTTGTGAGATAGCCCCCCAGCAACTCCTCATCCTCTGTGCCTGCGAGTTCAATGAATGACTTAATCGCAGCATCGGAATTATCTGCAGTCTTGATTTCATTAAGTCTGGTATCCACCAGCGCTTCTGCCTCCGGGTAGTTCTCGGGCTCTTTGGAACAGCCTGTGAGCACCATTACGGCTATAACAACTGCAGCAATCAGCAGTAAAATGTTTATAATCGTAAGCAATTTATTGATTATGCGCTTCTTGTTATTTCTTGACGATATTGTTTTATCCGTTCTATTGTCCATTGCCGTATCCATTATCTTTTTATTACCTCCCTGGCATCTCCGTTAAACCTTGTTATGCCCTTTTTATCCATTGAGGTGAGCAGCTCAGATGCATATTTTCTCGATGTTCCGAGCTTGTCTCTGAACTCAGCCAGAGTAAAGCCTCCGCTGAAACTTCCGGCTGCTTCAATCGCCTCCATCCAGGCCTCACTGTCTATATAGTATGAAGGATTGAGCTTTACTATGATGCCTTCCTCTGCGAGATCCTCGAGAATCGCCCTGACCAGACCGGCGTCTCCTCCGGTTTTAATGACATCCTCCGTCTTTATCATCTCGATTCCGGCATCTTTGTACATGCCGGCTATTTCATCCTTAACCGCGAGCTGCTCTTCGCTGTACTCTATACTGAATCCCGCAAGAGCAATGGCCCTGCCCATGTCATCTATGACACCGCGCTCGATCAGGTATTTTACAAGAGCCTGTATGAGTTTTTCATCCTCTATGTGCCAGCTGCCTGCAAGTCTTGACAGCAGCTCCTGCCTTGGGATTCCGTCCGCCAGCGGATTTGCGCCGTGATAATCATTGATAAGCTGTTCCACACCTGTCTTAAGATATGAGAACTTCCTCTCGCTCATCAGCGTCCTGTCCGGCAGTCTTATGAGCCTTCCTGCCGCAATTTCCTTATCTGCAGCATCGCTCATCTCTGACTTCAGAAGTCCGAGCTCCTCTGCCATCTCGTCCTGCTTGAGAAATCTCCGCTCGCCTGCCTTGGCAAGTATGATTTCCTCAGTGCTTCCGCTGTCCAGAATTTCCATGCCGCCGAGCACTTCCTCTTTGTTCCTCTTGTGCTTGGCAGGAAGTGCATCTATTATCCTGCCCCCGCCTATGCTTATCATAGGTGAGTAGAATCTTATGATGAATCTGTCTCCACGCCTTACGGCAACCGGCTCCTCCAGCCTTAGCTGTGCATAGCACTCCTCTCCTGCAGTAAGGGCATCCCTGTCGAGGAGTATTACCTTGCAGAGAACCTCGCTTGCGCCTGTATACAGGTGCACCCTGCTGTTGTTAAGTACTGTCTTGTCCGCCGAATTGAATATCTTAAGCTTTACATCCAGCATCATCGTTGAGACGGCAGAGCCCTTGCGAGCCAGCACATCTCCGCGCTTTATTTCGTCCTTATCCACTCCCGATAGGTTTATTGCAGTCCTCTGCCCTGCGAGAGCAGTATCCGTTTCTTTTCCGTAGGTCTGAATGCCCCTTATCTTGGCTTTTCTGCCCTCGGGATATATCAGAACTTCATCTCCTGTTGAGACGCTGCCATCCATAAGGGTTCCGGTCACGACGGTGCCGTAGCCCTGCATGGTAAACACCCTGTCCACAGGGAGCCTGAAGAGTTCTTTTTCCTCTCTTCTCTTGTTTTCCCTGTCACACTTTTCGATGATGGCATCCATCAGCAGATCGAGATTGTCTCCGGTAGCCGCGCTGACCGGTATAATCGGTTTGCCCTCAAGGAACGAGCCCCTGAAGTACTCCTGCACTTCCTCCGTCAGCATCTCGAGCCACTCTGCATCCACCATATCAGTCTTGGTGATTGCTATGATACCGTCATCGATGCCGAGCGCCGAGAGTATCTCAAAATGCTCCCTGGTCTGAGGCATTATGCCCTCATCGGCTGCCACCACAAAGAGCACGAAGTCTATGCCGCCTATTCCTGCCAGCATGTTTTTTATAAATTTCTCGTGCCCCGGCACGTCTATCACGCCGATATTATATCCCGCGTCATTTGGAATATGGGCAAATCCGAGTTCTATCGTTATGCCCCTCTTCTTTTCCTCCTCGAGCCTGTCGGTATCTATGCCTGAGAGCGCTTTTATTAATCTTGTCTTTCCGTGGTCCACATGACCCGCGGTTCCGATGATTATATTCTTCATTTATCTGAGCGCCCCGGCAATCAGTTCAATCTCATCATCTGCTACAGTCCGCACGCAGAGGAGCAGCCTGTCGTCGTTGATTCTTGCAATGACAGGTACCTCGGCTTTTCTGAGCTTTCTCTCGGTCCTGTCTGCGGATTTATTACCATCCTGCACATATACGGCAAATCCCGGGAGCCTGACGGAAGGTGCTGCACCTCCGCCTATCTGATCCTCCACCTCGACTATCTCGCATACTGCATCTTTATTAACTTTCTTAATTGCGTCGGCAAGCCTCTCGGCCCTGTCTCTTAATACGTCGCTTCCGGATGCTATCATGCTGAGGACAGGTATGTCTCTCAGCGCTACCTTGGGATCCCTGTATTTGTGAAGAGTCGCCTCAAGTGCCGCAAATGTCATTTTATCCACCCGAAGAGCCCTTGCGAGCGGGTGTTCTTTCATGGCTTTTATATATTCTTTCTTTCCGACTATTATGCCTGCCTGCGGTCCTCCGAGGAGTTTGTCTCCGCTGAAGAGCACCACATCAGCTCCTGCCTGAAGCGATGCCGGTATGGTCGGCTCTCTGAGCCCGTACTCGGACATGTCCATCATAAGTCCGTTTCCCATGTCAAAGATCACAGGTATGTCGTTCTTTTTTCCGAGGGCGGCGAGCTCTTCTATGCTCGTCTCCTCAGTAAATCCTATAATGTCATAATTGGACTTATGGACCTTCATGAGAGCACCGGTCTCGAATCTCTCCATGCCCCTGTCGAGCTCTCCGTATTCGAGATCCTCTGCCCGCTCCTTTGTCATGATGGCATTCTCATAGTCGCTGATCTTCGTTTTATTGCTCGTGCCTACCTCGGTAAGATACGCACCGGATTCTTTCATGATGTCCGGTATTCTGAACGAGCCGCCTATCTCTACGAGTTCTCCTCTTGAGACTATGACTTCCTTGCCTTTTCCGAGAGTGGCGAGAACTATCATGGTGGCCGATGCGTTGTTGTTCACGACCATCGCGTCCTCTGCACCCGTCAGTTCTTTTATAAGTTCTCCGACCAGATCATGCCTTGAACCTCTCCTGCCATGAGCCACGTTGTACTCCAGGCTTGAATATCCCCTCGATGCCTCAGCTACATTATCCAGTGCATCTTTGCAAAGAGGCGCACGTCCGAGGTTTGTGTGGAGAATGGTGCCCGTCGCGTTGATAACCGGAAAGAGCTTCTTTCTCTCCTTTTTATCCACGAGCTCCTCTGCATCAGCCGCGATTCTTCCGATGGAAATCGATTCCACATCAAAGAGCTCGGCTGTCTCTTCGAGAAGTTCGAGAATCTCGGACCTCCTGGCAGCGATGACCTCACGCACCGCATCGGTGACGATGAGTTCGCCTTTCTCTTCTGCCAACATAACAAGAGACTCCTGCCTCAACACTTCGTCAATCTTGGGGAGTCCTCTCAGTAATTCCTGTTTTTGCATGATCCGACCTCCTGTCTGAAAAATGGCGGGAGTATATGAGAATCGAACTCATCCGAGAGGCTACTAACCCCTCACAACGGTTTTGAAG
>ONJG01000074.1 GCA_900318105.1 uncultured Eubacteriales bacterium | reverse complement strand
GCGAGTATTTCGAAGTCGTTATCGAGTTTTACTTTGAACATTGCATTTGGCTGTGCATCGATTACGGTGCCCATAGCCTCTATAGTATTGTTCTTAGCCATTCATTTCCTCCTATAACAGAGTTAAAATCTCGGGTTCTCCGTCCGTTACCAATATCGTGTTTTCGTAATGCGCTGATTTCCTGCCGTCCAGCGTAACGACGGTCCATTCGTTGGCGAGAGTTCTGACCTCGTATGTGCCGAGCGTGATCATCGGCTCGACCGCCAGGGTCATGTTTCTCTCTATCCTGGCTCCTGTTCTGGGTTTGCCGTAGTTCGGAATCATCGGATCCTCATGGAGCTTGCTGCCTGTACCGTGTCCGGTATAGTCCCTCACAACTCCCATTCCGAATCCTTCGACATACTCCTGCACGGCGTGCCCTATGTCATGAATCCTGTATCCCTCCATGGCATACTTGATGCCTTCGAAGAAACTCTGACGGGTGACATCTATGAGCTTCTGGTCCTCTTCGCTGATGCTGCCGACCGCGTAAGTCCTGGCTGCATCGCTGTTATAACCCTTGTAGGTCGCACCTACGTCCACGCTTACGATGTCACCTTCGCTCAGCTTTCTGTCCCGGGCGGGTATTCCGTGTATTACCTCTTCGTTTACCGATACACAGGCTGCAGCCGGAAATCCGCCGTATCCCTTGAAGGTTGGATGCATGCCATGCGATGTAATTCTCTTGTCCACGAATTCGCTTATATCCAGCGTGCTTATGCCGGGTTTTACAAAGCTCTCAAGATCCCTGAGAAGCTCCGCTGTGACCTTGCATGGCTCACGCATGAGCTCTATTTCGCGTTTCGACTTAATTACGATCATATTGCATTACTCTCCGATTTCAGCAACTATCTCTGCGAATACTACGTCCTTGTCCTGATCGGCATCGAAGTTCTTGAGAGCTCCGGTCTTGCTGTAGTAACCGATAAGAGGTGCTGTGGACTCTTCATAGACCTTGAGTCTGTCTGTTGCAGTCTCTCTGGTGTCGTCCTTTCTCTGCTCGAGCGCTCCGCCGCATCTGTCGCATACTCCCTCTTTCTTCGGAGGGGAGAATTTGATGTGGTAGCTTGCGCCGCAGTCCTTGCAGAGTCTCCTGCCCGTCAGTCTCTCAATCAGGACTTCTCCCTCGATGTCGAAGTTGATAACCGCATCGAGCTTCTGTCCCTGCTCTGCGAGGAACTTATCGAGTTCCTCAGCCTGGAAGATTGTGCGCGGAAATCCGTCAAGCAGATATCCGTTTTTGCAATCGTCCTGCATAAGTCTGTCCTTGACGAGCTCTACGACGAGTTCGTCAGGTACGAGCCTTCCGGAGTTTGTATATTCCTGGGCTTTCTTTCCAAGCTCAGTTCCCTCTTTGATATTCGCGCGGAATATGTCTCCGGTTGAAATCTGGGGTACTCCGTATTTCTCTACAAGTTTTACTGCCTGAGTGCCTTTGCCCGCACCCGGAGGTCCAAGTAATACTGCTCTCATTTTATTCTCCTATCTTATCGGAGGAGCCAAGCCTCCGGAGATCAAGCATTTCTTCCTTGCGGCAACGCCGTTATGATTGAAGAAATGCTTACTTTAGGAAGCCCTGATAGTTCCTCATCAGCATCTGATTTTCAAGCTGCTGCACGATATCCAGTGCAACGCCTACCATAATCAGCAATGACGTACCGCCGAATGCGAAGTTGAACGGTGTGAATACGCTGATAACTGTCGGCAGAGTTGCCACAGCAGCCAGGAAAACTCCTCCTGCCAGGCACAGTCTGCTCATTATCTTTGACAGATATTCCACTGTAGCCACTCCCGGTCTGATGCCCGGAATGAATCCACCGTTCTGTCTCATCTGGTCGGCCACATCTGCCGGGTTGAACATAATTGCAGTGTAGAAATATGTGAAGAACACCGTGAGTAAGATGTTCAGGATCGCATATACCCACACACCCGGATTGCCCGATGGTGACAGATACTTGGTTATGAAATCCGTAAATCCCGTGTTAGGGAAGAAATATGTAATTGTCAGCGGGAACTGCAGCAGTGAGATCGAGAAGATGATCGGAATTACGCCTGCCTGGTTCACTTTCATAGGAATGTGAGTCGACTGGCCGCCGTACATCTTGCGTCCCACAACGCGCTTTGCATACTGTACCGGAATCTTTCTGACGCCCTGCTGCATCTCGATGATGATCATCGTTACGAATACAGCGGCGATGAGCAGAACTATCACGGCCACTACGCTTACAGCTCCGTCTCTGATCTGTGCTATTACACTTCTGACAGCCGACGGCAGTCTTGCGACTATACCGCCGAAGATTATCATTGAGATACCGTTACCGATACCATACTCGTTAATCTGTTCTCCGAGCCACATCAGGAATGCGGTACCTGCGGTCAGCACGATTATGATTGTAATTGTGCTGAATGCGCTGTGGTCGGTAACAGCATTTCTGAACAGACCGATTGTCAGTCCGACAGCCTGGATAAGCGCCAGGACCACGGTCATGTACCTCGTGATTGCAGCCATTTTCTTACGGCCTTCCGCACCTTCCCTGGCAAGCCTTTCGAAGTACGGAAACGCTATCGTAAGGAGCTGTATGATAATCGAGGCTGTGATATACGGTGTGATGCTCAGTGCAAATATGGTGAAGTTACTGAATGCACCACCCGAGAACAGGTCGAACAAGTCCAGCAGTCCGGTCTCTCCGGAAAACATCTGCGCAAGATAATCTCTATCGATATTGGGAACCGGGATATTGGATCCGATTCTGTATACCAGCAGCATCAGAAGCGTAAAGATAATCTTTTGTCTCAGCTCCGGTATTTTCCATGCTTTAGAGAATGTCTTCACAAATTCCATTAGATGACCTCTGCCTTTCCGCCTGCCTTTTCAATCTTTTCG
>ONJG01000076.1 GCA_900318105.1 uncultured Eubacteriales bacterium | reverse complement strand
AGACAATCTCCTCGAGCTCAGATACACTGACAGAAAGAGAATCCACAACCTCAAGTACTACACATGGGTTGAGCAGCAGGGTAAGACTGTTGATGAAATCAACGCTATCTGGTATGACGAAGAGAACACATGGGGCGCTCTCAGAAAAGAAAGAGCCAAGGTCGACGAACTCATCAACGAGTTCAACGAGGCGACAGGCCTGCTCAAGAATCTCTAAGATAGTCATTGATAACAACTTGATAATTCAAAACAAGAATGGAACTGCATTGCAGTTCCATTCTTGTTTTTACTGATTGGCTTTTTACTGATTAGCTTGAGAAGCCTGTAAGCCGGCCGCCCAATCTCAGATATGTATTTTCCTGTTATGAGATTATTCGCCCATCACTTCTTTTTTGAATTCATCAAGGCTCGGGTTCAGCTTGATGGGTTCGCCTGCGGCTTTGATGCCGTTGGCTGTATCCTTGAGGCCGTTTCCGGTTACGATGCAGGTTACTGTTGCGTCGGCAGGAATCTTACCTTCGGCGCAGAGTTTTTTAAGTCCTGCAAATCCTGTCACACCGGCAGGCTCTCCGAATACTCCGCACTCTCTTCCTGTTTCTCTCATGGCTTCGAGTATCTCATCGTCTGTTACCTCTACGGCGAGGCCTTCCGACTCGATTATTGCGGCTATGGCCTTGTCTGCATTACGAGGAACTCCGACTGAAATGGAGTCTGCGAGAGTGTTTTCTTCCATCGGTGACCAGGGCTCTCCGGTCTTTACTGCTCTGTTGATTGGGCAGGTATTGACAGACTGAGCCGAGATCAGCTTGGGCAATTTATCGATGAATCCTGCTTCATAGAGATCTTTAAAGCCCTTCCATACTCCTGCGATGGTGCAGCCGTCTCCGACCGAAAGAGCCACGTAGTCGGTAACATTCCAGCCGAGCTGTTCTGCAATTTCAAGGGCAACTGTTTTCTTGCCTTCCATGAGGTATGGGTTGATGGCGGCGTTTCTGTTGTACCAGCCGTACTCGTCGATGGCAGCCTTGGACAGCTCGAAAGTCTCTTCGTAGTTGCCCTTTACAGAAACGACGTTGGCACCGAAGATGAGCAGCTGGGCGACCTTGCCGATAGGTGCTCTCTCAGGTACGAATATGTATGTCTTGAGCCCGGCTGCGGCAGAGTTACCGGCAAGTGAGCTTGCTGCATTGCCTGTTGAAGAGCATGCGATTGTGTCATATCCGGCTTCGACTGCCTTGGCAACTGCCATGGAGCTCGCTCTGTCCTTGAGTGATGCTGTCGGATTGATTCCGTCATCCTTCAGGAAAAACTGCTTTATCCCGAGCTTTTTCGCTACGTTGCTCTTTTCATAGAGAGGAGACCAACCGACTCTCAGAGGTGGCTGCTCCGTGCTTTCCTCCACGGGAAGGAATGGCCTGTATCTCCACATCGTATAGTTGTCACTCTTTGAGATGTCCTCCGGGCTTGATGTTTTTCTGATGTAGTCGTAGTCATAGACAACGTCGAGAATCCCGCCGCAGTCACATGTGGTTGCATCGGGCAGTGCTTCGTGTTCTTTGCCGCACTTGATGCACTTAAGGCATTTAACGTTCTTCATATATATGTCCTCCATTGTTTTCAGAGTTATTATTACAATTATAAGCGCCATTATTAAATGCGGTCAAGGAGATAGCCGGGATAATAATTGTAGAAAAAAAGATGCAAAATTCAGTTACAAAAAGGTTACAAATTTGTTGTAGTGAGCTCAGCGGATATGTACAATGAGGTATAAATTTTTTGACATAAAGCAGGTGTTATGTATGGGAAAGGAGATTGGTTATTATGTCGAAAGAAATTGAAAATGACGTAAAAAGGATGAGCATCAAGGAAAGTCTTTCGCACACCTCATCTGAGTATGAGCTTGAAGGCAAAATCCCAACAGGAAAAGCCATCATACTCGGAATGCAGCACGTGCTCGCCATGTTCGTCGGAAACCTGACACCGATCCTGGTAATCGGCGGAGCATGCTCACTCGGAGATGCGGGACTTATGGTTCCGGTAATCCAGAACGCAATGCTCGTTGCAGGACTGGTCACTCTCGTTCAGCTATGGACCATAGGACCTATCGGCGCAAGGCTGCCGTGCGTAATGGGAACGAGCTCGGGCTTTATCGGAGTCATGAGCGGAGTTGCAGGCTCAATGGGAGGCGGAGTGGTCGCATACGGTGCCATTCTGGGAGCAAGCCTGCTCGGAGGAATTTTTGAGATGATACTCGGCTTTATGCTGAAACCTCTGAGAAAATTCTTCCCGAGCGTGGTAACAGGTACCGTTGTAACCGCAATCGGACTTTCGCTCATCAGCGTTGGCATAAACTCGTTCGGAGGCGGCAACAACAACGGAGACTTCGGTTCTCCGACCAATCTGTTTATCGGATTTGCCGTGCTGGTATTCATCATCGTGCTCAAGCACTTCGCAAAGGGCATCTGGTCCGCAGCATCGATACTTTTCGGTATCATCTTCGGATACATACTCTGTGCCATACTCGCACTCTTCCTCGACACAACTTATGTTGTTGAAGGACAGACGATGGTACACTCATGGGTGCTGCAGTGGGACAGGGTAGCATCCGCTGCGTGGTTCTCGCTGCCAAAGATCATGCCGGTTAAGCTCGTATTTGATGCACGCGCAATCATACCGATAATGATAATGTTCATCGTAACGGCTGTTGAGACAGTCGGGGACCTCTCCGGAATAACAGAGGGCGGACTCGGACGCGAAGCAACGGACAAAGAGCTTTCTGGCGGAGTTGCCTGCGACGGTATCGGTTCATCATTTGCCGCACTTTTCGGAGTCCTTCCGAATACGTCCTTCAGCCAGAATGTCGGACTTGTCGGAATGACCAAGATAGTAAATCTGTATGCGATTACGATGGGAGCGTTCTTCCTCGTCCTCTGCGGATTTATCCCGAAACTCGCAGCGATAGTTCAGCTCATGCCGCAGTCAGTGCTCGGCGGAGCAGCCGTAATGATGTTTGCATCTATCGTGGTCAGCGGTATTCAGCTGATTACAAAGGACGGAATAGGAAACCGCGAGGTTACTATCGTAGCCGTATCCCTCGGACTGGGATACGGACTTGGATCCACCGCAAACGTTCTGGCCATGATGCCTGCATGGGTAGGATATATATTCGGAGGCTCCGGCATCGTGCCTGCAGCCATCTGCGCGATTATCCTGAACATCGTCCTTAAGAAAAATCCCGAAGATAAGGAAGTAGAACCACTCTGGGATTAATGAGGATGGAATAATAAGAAACAGAAAAGATTATTTCAAAGTGCCCCAGGCACATTGAATATTCTGAAGACTGAGCAGTTCACTTATGTGAGCTGCTTTTTCTTGCAGCTCCGGAGTGTCGGCCTGGTTGAGATAAACCCTGAACTCGCCGGCTGCGCCCTTTGCACCGCCGGAAGGGGATGACAGCAGGGCTGCGATAAAGGCTTCGTCGACTTCAACCGAAGCAATCCTGTCAATTTCAGGCATATCTTCCGAGCCGTACAAAACATCTTCGATTCGTCTGCCGAGAGATGAAAGGCCGGCGACGCAGATCGTGGCATGGGAATATTCCGGCACGACGGGTTCGTGGCTTTTGGGCAGCTTGAGCGGCATGCTGCGGGAACCATCGGCCTCTATGAAAACCACATCCGCTGCCGACAGTACATAATCAAATATCTCCTCCGGCGGAGAAACTACCTTTCGCTCATTTGCCGGATCATTTGAGGCGAGCATCAGGATCTTATTCTCGCTCAGAAGAGCATCTGTCTCGGCGAAGTCTTCCGAAAGAGCGTCCGTATCTGCTTTATAGTCCGGATAATAAATGACAGCTTTGCCCGCATAAATATCCCCGGCAAACTCAGGATGAAGCATGTGGGTAGTGGTCATAATCACGACCTTTTTACCGGCAGCGGCGAGCTCCCCGGCCCATGAGAAAATAAGGCTGGTCTTACCGCCCGCACCGGTCACGCTTATCACGGCATGCTTCGGCAAACTGAGGCACAGAGCCTCCGAGATACTGTCTTGTTTTCCGCTTTTATTCCAGATTTTCATGTGCTTGTGCATTCTCCCGAACACTATTCTACAATTGAAAAAACAAGGGGTCAACGCTCTTCAAATTTGTGCTAAAAGTATTGTATGCAGGATAAAAGTGTTTTATAATTAACACATCAATAATTGGATCTGCCGGCGTGGCTATGTAAGGAGTGCCATGTAAGCAGGGTTTTCTGTAAGTTTTCTACAGGGAGGATAATTATGAAAAAGTTTTTAGCATTATTAGTTAGCCTGATGATGGTTCTTACTCTTCTCGTCAGCTGCGGTGGCGGCGGCGGTGGCGAAGAAGCTGCTGACGGCGGTGGT
>ONJG01000077.1 GCA_900318105.1 uncultured Eubacteriales bacterium | reverse complement strand
TACGCCGCCGATGATGCGGATTGTGTCGCCGACCTCGATATCCAGGTCGATTTTCATCTTTTCTATTCCCATTCTGACGATTTCTTCCTTTGTCAGCGGAATAGGATCCGAACCGTGACCTACAAAGCCCGTTACGCCCTCTGTGTTACGCACGAGGTACCAGGTTTCGTTGTCTACTATCATCTTGATGACCACGTAGCCCGGGAAGAGCTTTCTCGTCTTTACTTTCTTGACGCCGTCCTTGATCTCGATTCTGTCTTCCGTGGGGATAACAACCTCGAGGATCCTGTCCTGCATGCCGCGGTACTCAACCATTCTGTCGATGCTGTTCTTTACCTTGTTCTCATATCCGGAATAGGTGTGCACGACATACCATTTGGCAGTACCGTCTCCTCTGACGCCCTCGTCGGCGAGAGGTGAGAAGGACCTCTTGTAAGTCTCTTTGCTTTCGCTTACTTCGGTCTCTGTACCGGAAGCCTTGGCTTCGGGCTCATTCTCCGTCACAGTCTCTTCGATGATTTCCTCTTCAATTATATCTTCTGTCTTTTTCTTAGTAGCCATTATCCAAACTCCGTTTAGGACAGTGTAATACCGAGAATACCCTTGAGTGCAGCCAGGAATCCGGTATCAATCAGCCAGAATGCAAGTGAAAAGAATATAACTGTGGCAAATACAACTACTGTATCTGTTATCAGTTCTTCTCTTGTGGGCCATACCACCTTGCTGAACTCCTGCCTTACGCCTCTGAGGTATGCAAGAATACCGCTTCTCTTTTTTCCTTGTTTCTGGTTGCCCTGGCTCTTGTTTTTTGTGGAAGCGCTGCTTGCAGCCGCTCTTGCAAGATCTGCACTGTTCTTAACGGGCTTGCTGCTCTGCTTTTTGCTTACGCTCTTTTTCTTTCCAGCCATAATTTAAGTCTCCGCTCTTTTACGATTACTTTGTTTCTTTGTGAAGTGTCTCCTTGTTGCAGAATTTGCAATACTTCATGAGCTCAATCCTGTCCGGATTGTTTCTCTTGTTCTTCATTGTATTGTAATTTCTCTGCTTGCACTCTGTGCATGCAAGTATGACTTTCTGTCTTACTCCTGCTGCCATTTGTATCCTCCATGGTAACTGTATATCTTGAAAAATGCGTCTTTTTCAAACCAAAACTCGAAGCCCGGTCTCCCGTCGCTTCGAATTTTCCTCTTAAAGTCGCTCAATTACTATACTTGAGGGGATTTCCGATGTCAAGAAAAACTTCTGCTATTTCGCAAAAAATCCAGACGGAAATTCCAGGCCGCCTATATGTCTGAAGGATAGAGCACCATGCAGCTGCGTGAAGGCAGATAAAGGCTCAGATAATTGCCCTCCATTCCGGGTACAAACGCGCTCCTGTCCTCGTGCGAAATGCGGTCGTATCCGTTATAACGGCCGTCGTCGCTTGTAAAGAGCACGTGGTGGTCCGCTCCGTGGCTGACAGGTATGGTGTAATCCGAATAATCGTGATCCGGTGAGAAGTTGAACACGAATACCAGGCCGTTTCTCTCAAACGCCAGCACCTTGTCGTCTTCATGAATCCACCTGAGCTCAGGATATCTCCAGTCGAATATATGATAGGCGATTGCGGTGTGTATCATATCGTAATCGAAGTTATACAGATCCTGGTACTTCAGCGCCGGGTTGTTCATCAGGCTCCACTGCCTGCGGCAGTATTTGAAGCTGTTGCCGTTGCCCTCACGCGGGAAATCTATCCACTCCGGATGTCCGAATTCATTGCCCATAAAGGCGAGATATCCGTCGCCGCCCGCCGCAAGAGTCAGGAGCCTTATCATCTTGTGAAGCGCCATGGCCCTGTCTATCTCGAAAGTATGGCAGCTCTTTTCCATCTGATCGTACATATTGGCTCCGGCCAGGCGGAACATTAAGGTCTGGTCTCCGACCAGGGCCTGGTCGTGGCTCTCGGCATATGCAATGGTCGGTGCCATGCGGAATGTGAGTTCATGCCAGATCATTCCGAGGTTCCAGTCCTCGTCCTTCCAGTCTTTTATCAGTTTGATCCAGAGGTCCGGAAGTCCCATGCCGAGTCTGTAGTCAAAGCCTATTCCGCCGTCGGCGACAGGCTCGCACATGCCCGGCATGCCGCTCATGTCCTCTGCAATGGTCATTGCTTTTGGTTTGACCTCGCGGATGAGCTCGTTTGCCAGCTGCAGATATGTTATGGCTTCAACATCCGTATTCACGGAAAAGTACATATCCATGTTCGTAAATGCCGAGCCGAGTCCGTGGTCGTGGTAGAGCATGGAGGTGACGCCGTCGAATCTGAATCCGTCGAAGTGATACTCCTCGAGCCAGAACTTGAGATTGCTCAGCAGGAAGTGCAGGACTTCGGGTTTATCGTAATTGAAGAGCTTGGTGCCCCATGCCGAGTGGTCCCCCTTGGGTCCCTGATGGAAGTACTGGTAGTCCGTGCCGTCAAAGAGGTTGATTCCCTCAAGTGTGTTTCCGACGGCATGCGAATGCACCACATCGAGCAGGACTCTGATGCCCATGCTGTGTGCTTTGTTTACGAGATACTTAAGGTCATTCGGATATCCCTGACGGCTCGACGCCGCATAAAAACTGCTGACCTGGTAGCCGAACGAACCATAGTACGGATGCTCCATAACCGCCATGAGCTGAACAGTGTTATATCCGGCCTCCTGTACGTGTGGCAGGACGTTATCCGCGAACTCCCTGTAGGTTGCGATGCGGTAGTCCTCGCTCGACATTCCGACGTGGGCCTCGTAAATCAGAGGGGGTTCATCGCTCTCAAAACCATCATCGGTCCAGTCATAGTCCTCCATATCCCAGACCTCGCAGCACCAGCTCTGGGTGTTCCAGTCCTGAGTAACCCTGAGTGCGTATACGGGGATGTGCTGCGTGAGGTTGCCGCCGTTGTTTACTATCGTCATAACACGGCTTCCCGTCTGAAGGGTGTCACCCGGCAGGAATACTTCCCAGTTGCCGTTATCGAGTTTATTGAGCGGGGTATCCGTCCAGTTCCAGTCGTTGAAATCTCCTGTGAGATAGAGCTTGTCTGCGCCCGGAGCCCACTCGCGGTACACCCAGCCTCCTTTTTCCTTATGAAAGCCATAATATTTATGCGCATTCGCAAAGTCCTTTATGGTCTTTAAACTTCCCAGGAGCTGCTTCTTTTTTTCCTCGTAGCGCTCCATGCGCATATTTATATCCCCCTCGTAATGTTTAAGGGCCGGATCCTTCTCTATTATCTTGTACATATTTTCCTCCTGTCACTTACCCTCTCTCGCTCTTCTGATTCCGTACATGAGAACGGCTGCGGCATTTGACGCATTGAGCGAGTTAATCTCTCCATACATCGGTATCGAGAGTACAAAGTCGCATTTCTCTTTGATCAGCCGGCCGACGCCTCTTCCTTCATTTCCTATGACAAGCGCTATGGGGCCTGCCAGGTTGGCGTCATAGTATGTATCTCCGTCCATATCCGCGGCGCCCACCCAGACGCCCCGGGACTGGAGCTCCTCTATCGTGCGCGCGAGATTGGTGACCTGCACCACCGGGGTTTTTTCGATGGCGCCGGCCGCAGACAGTGCAACTGTCTGCGTCAAAGAGGCTGACCGCCTCTTTGGGATCACGACCCCGTGAGCGCCGGCGCATTCCGCCGTCCTTATAATCGCCCCGAGGTTGTGAGGATCCTCTATCTCATCGAGTATGATGATGAACGGATCCTCCCCTGATGCCTCCGCTTTCGCAAAGACTTCATCCATATCAGCATATTTATACTCACTCACCTTGGCTGCCACGCCCTGATGTTTGGTATGCGGCGCCATGGCATCTATCCTCTCCTTGGGCACGAAGTCAACAATGACTCCCTGCTCCCTTGCTATCGCCACAATCTTTGAAACGGAGCCTTCCGCGCCGTCCGCGATGAACACTCTCTCCACCTCGCGGCTCCCGTTAAGCGCTTCGGTAACCGGATTTCTGCCGGCAACAACCTCAAGCCCGTCCATTCCAAGCGCTGCAGCATCCTCATAATAATCAGATCCGGACGCGCTCCTGCCGGTCCCCGCTTTATCCGTGCGGCCCCTGGCCTTTTTCCTGGGCGGTTCGTAAACCGCTCCGTAATCGCGCCTGTTCTTGCCACCTCTTTTCGGGGTGGTTTTCCTGTCCTTATCGTTATATCTCTTGTTGTCTCTCTTGCTCATTGCGGCCTCTCATAACAACTTATACTCAACATATATGCGTACAGAATAGCACGAAACATCCGATATGTCTAAATAAGCTTCGAAAAGAAAAATATTAACTGCCGATGTGGTACAATTATTTGAATAATTCAGCACGACTTACATGGAGCATTACTAAAGACGGCAAATGGGCGCCCGACATGAAGTTTGAATTTGAATATACCGACACGGAGATAAGTGCCGCAAGGTACGCCTCCATGATGAACTGCTTCCTGCTCGAAGGCGGCCGCACCTATTATATTTATAACTGGTATTAGTAATCAGCTGCATTTCTGCAAAATACCCGACATAAAATAAAAATGACGCTGTGCGGAGCTAACTCTGCATGGCGTCTTTTTTTGTGCATATTGCTTTCAAAAAATCATTTCTTATTTCGATAAACGCAGAATTTAAAATCAAGGCCGTTTTCGGAAATTGTCCCGCTCTCCGACTCAAGTTCAAAGTCCGGGTCGCTGCCCATATCCGTGATGAATGTATCCGCGCCCAGGTCCGCATCTATCCTTGTGATGTAAAGCCTGTCACAGCGTTTGTAGAAGGCGTTGTACAGTGCGGCACCGCCTATCAGATAGACGTCATCCGCATCATATCGCTCCAGCTCATCCCACAGCTCATCTTCGAAATTAATAACAATGCATCCGGAAGCCTCGAAATTCAGATTGGTCGTGAGCACATAATTAATCCTGTCCGGAAGTCCCTTTCCCCCGGGCAAGGACTCAAAAGTCTTGCGCCCCATCACAACGACCTTTCCCTTCGTCTTCTCCCTGAAATATTTCATATCCGAAGGAAGGTGGCACAGCAGTCCGCCGTCACGTCCTATTCCCCATTTACTGTCTGCCGCAACTATAAGATTCATATTATTACCTGTCTGTCTGCTTCTCTATATATTCTGCCAGTCTGCTTATCGACGAAAAATCATCAAAAGAAAGATCCTCATAGTCCAGGCTGATGCCGAGCCTGTCCTCGAGAGCCAGCATAAAGCGGACTATCTGAAGCGAATCTATCCCTATGTCATTTATAATATCCGTGTCATCGTTCCATGACCCCGGCTGAGCATCATCACCCATGACCTCCGCCAGCAATTCCTTAATAATCTCAGTCAATTCCATTCCCTCTTTCAAAATCGTTATTCTCCATTATTTTGCGTATTATTCCGGCAATCTCCAGCTGTCTGCCGTAGTAAAAGTAGTGGTCTCCCGGAAACTCCATGCTCGTGTATTCTCTGCTCGTGTAATTACGCCAGCCTTCTGCATCCTCCGGCTCTACCTCGCTGTCGTCCGCGCCGTAAAAGCCCATTATGGGGCAATCAAGAACATAATGCCTCTCGTCTCGGTAGCTTTCTATCATCCTGTAATCCGCCCTGATTGCGGGCAGGAACAGTTTCAAAAGAGACCTGTTTGCAAAGAATTCCTCCGGAAATACCCCGTGGCTCTCTATCTCATCCGCGAAAGCATCGTCGTCAAGGTCTGAGATGCCGTCCTCTATCCCCGTATCCGGGCTGATAAAAGCCGCGACGAACAGACCTTTTATGTTTATGCCTCGCTCTTCCGCAAGAAGTACGGCAGCCTCGTAAGCCACCGATGCTCCCATGCAGTGTCCGAAGAGCCAGATTTCATCCGCGGGGCCTGTTTCTTCGCATATCCGGTCTGCCACTCTCCGCGAGGCTTCTTTTATATCATCGCAAAGAGCAGCTGCTCCTGCAAGCTTGTTGTTGTAGAGAGCTCTTCTGAAGGCGATGCCCTCTCCGAGCGTCTCCTCCCAGTTTACGAATTCAGCGGGACCTGCCCCCGCTCCCGGCACGGCAAACAGAAATCTCATATCTACTCTCCGTTCAGATACAGCAGCACGCATTTGGAGCATGCCGGCATCAGCCCGCATGACAGGCGTTCTCTTATCTTCGCCATCTTCTCTCCCTCCCATATATCCTTGAGGGATTCCTCGTTCGTATTACCGGCGCAAAGCTCCTTGAACAGTTTGCAGGAAGTGACATCGCCATTCTGAAGTATGTCCACCCTGTTATACGGAGCGAGGCATTTCGTCCTCCTCTGCGCAGTCCGGCTGCCCCCGAGAACGAAATCGTCTATTTCATCAGGTTCTATTGCGGGCTGGAACCTCACGCGGATCTTCCAGTCCCTCTTCATTATTCGCTCGTACTCTTCCCTGAGCGCGGGCAGATTGGCCGGATCTATATGAAACGTAAAGCTGTGCCAGCTCGCATTTTTATAATCATTTACCTCGGCTATATCCGAAAACCTCCGCTTGAACTCTGCGTCCATCTCCTCTGCGGTCTCTGGAGATATATACCACGGAAAACTCAGGTACAGGGTGTTTATGTCCAGCTCTTCCATGAACTCGCAGAATTCATACATGCTGCCTATCATATCGTCGCTTATAACAGAACATACCGAAATCTCTCCGCGGTATCTGCCTTCCGATTCAAGTTCCTTGAGCATGCGTATATTTGAAACGACCCTGTCAAATGTACCTTCGCCCCTGATGGTGTCGTTGCTCTTCCTGTTTCCGTCGAGGCTGATGAGCAGCACGAGATTATCCGAAATCTCAAGTATGTCATCAAGGTGCCTGTCTATCAGAAGGCCGTTGGTGCATATGGTCGTCCACCTCGGATCCTCTTTAAGAAGCTGTGTCAGCTCGTGCAGTTTAAGATACGCAAGAGGCTCTCCGCCCCAGAGATACAGCCTTGTCTTGGCGGGTCTTGTATATTCCAGGCACTGCCCGATGGTCTCAATGGGAATCTCCATGCGAGCCAGCGAGCCGTCCTCCTTTGTCAGCAGGCCGTCTTCGTTCCACACAAAGCAGTGCTTGCAGCGGAGATTGCAGCGCCCTGTCAGAAAAATTCCCATTTCAAGCGGGAGGTACGGAGCATCTGCAGCCCGGCCTTCGGCTTTTTTTCTGAACTCCATATTCTCCATTATGCGGCCGAACTCGGCCCTGCTCAGATTTTTGGAACTGTTCTTTTGCATCATCATATCCGCTTAGCACCCTTTTGTTATCACATCCGCTGCCTGAGGCAGTCCCTGCTGCATCTCAAGTATATTATGTCTCATTTCGCAAAGCTTTTTTTCCGCCGCACTCCGGTCCATTGCGGCAAAGTCCGCATACTCTGCCCCGCAGCCCTTGCTTATCCACAGGCGTTTGTTTTCTGCTTCGTAAGATGCAAGCTCTTCGGAAAATATAATCGGCGTCGCCGTGGCAAGAGAATCCGCCAGCGTGCCTCCTCCCGGTTTTGAAAGAACCGCAGAGGCTCTTTTCATGAGAAGCCTCAGAGGATTGCCTCCGCTGCCGTCTCCAAAGGAACGCCACTCTCCGTCCTCATATTTAAGCAGCCTCGGATATTCCGACTCATCTCGTCCTGCCTGCCAGGACGGATCGAGCAGATAATAATCGCACATATCATCCGTATCGTCAATCTCTTCGGGATAGTAGATAATGATGTCAAGTTTGTATCCGAGCCTGCGAAGCTGCTCTGTCTTGCTCCGGTACTCTCCTATGCCCCAGCCGCCGCCATGGACAAGTATCCTTCCGTCTTCCGGCTCCGATGCATTATCCGACTCTTCCGGAAGATGCTCAATCCTGTTTTCCTCAAGATTATAAAGCCAGATCTCACGGACTGAGCCTTTATCTTTATCCTTCCACGAAAGCGAATAGCCGGCATCCATATGGACGGCATATATCCTGCCCTTGTAAAACGGACAGGTATCTGCTAGCTCATTCAGAAAATCCACCCAGAAGCCCGAAAAAGTGACTATCGCGTCATAGCTCTCATCGCGCACGCGATTCATCAGGCCTGCAAGCGCATCCTCATCAGCGGCAGCGAGATTCCAGGTGGGCAGGCGGTAGCTCATTTTCGCCAGCCGAAAATCCTCGTGGAGACTCTTTTTGGTCTCCTCTATCACCTCGTCCTTTCCCTTGTAAAAGTCCTCAAGGCAGATTATTTCGGCTGCGAAGCCCCTCTTCTCCAGCTCTCTTTTAAGTGATACGGCCGGCACATATACTCCCAGAGCAATGCGCGAGCCAAGAAGCAAGTATCTCTTCATAGTCCTCCTGCCTACCTGCTGCTATCAGATAATATATCCTCACTCTCTTCCCTGCAGCATCGGGAGCATCCCAGGTGCCCGGAGCCAGAGGTATGACTCCCTTTCCTCTTTCCGTGGTATAGAGTATGCCTTCATCATCCAGCATCTCAAGAATCTTCTCTGCGCTAATATCTTCGGCCCGCCTGCCCTCTGCATAGCTCAGGCGGCACTTTATGCCGAGCCTCTCCTGCATAACGAGGTTAAAGCGGGAGAGCGACATGCGCGGATTGATTTCTATCAGAGGCACCACCTGCCCCTCTGAAATCATCGAGTCGATGCAGGCAAATCCGTGATAACCCCTGCCGGCCATATCGTCGGCTATCTGCATAACGGTCTTTGGGTATTCCGAGTCAAGAATAATCCCAAGCTCCTCAGCCGAAAGCGGCTCCGTCCCGAGGTAGGAAAAGCCCTTGCTCCGGTTTTTCTGATATCCGTCTGTGATTATGCCGGATGATTTATCTATCCGGAGGAGACATGAAAAGTCCATGTCCTTTTCCAGCATGGGTTCAAGTATGAAATCCGGTTCTTTTGCGCCGCCGTCCAGCTGCTTTTTAAAATGATCCGCAAGTCTCTCTGCCATGCCGCTGCTGTCTATGAGAAGCATCCCGCGTCCCGATACTCCCATCACATCTTTTATCAGCACTCTTCCGTGCTCTGCCAGGAGCCTCGATACAGCTTTCCTGTATTCATCAAGCGAGCGGATTCTTATTCCGGCTGCCGGCAGGCCGAGCCTCTCCTTGAGCTCATTGGAATACGATTTGCCGTTCAGCAAAGTGACCGTCTCGAGCTCCGGCTCGTCACTTTCGATGCCGAGGGATCTGCACATCTCATAATAACCCGGAACGAGTGCATAATTAACTATGCTGCGCTCCCTGAGCATCTTCCCGGCTTTTTCGTCATGCGCCAGAATCTCATATATTGAAAGACCGATCTCTGCATCTTTTCTCTCCGGGCTGTAATTCTCCGCCCTGCAAATTTCACTCTGCCAGTATGCGAGATATGCATCAGGCAGTTTCTCCGCCGTGACAACTATGTCACCTTCCTCTGCCATGGTGAGCGTGAGGCCGTCAATGCCGCGCATCAGAAGTCTGTTTGCGCCCCCGTATATATCTATCACGGGCAAAGTGCAGCTTTCCTTATTTCTGAGCCTGGCCTCGGAATCAAATTCCGATATGTATACTTTACTTCCCATGTCCGGTCTCCGCGGCTGCCTCATGCAGCAAATCTATCATGAGAATATTCATTCCGAACGAAAACTGATAGCTTATATTGTTCGCTATGCTTTTTACTATGCTGACCGAAGCATCGTGCAGCAGCTCATCATCCGTCTCATCATACACGCGAAATCTCTTGAGAGGATCGAACTGCGACGAATTGTCCTGAAATACCAGCCTGGTTTTACTGCCGTCGGTTCCGATGAACACATTGATCTTAAGCCCGCGGTTTCTTCCTGCCGATGCGCCATGCTCGAGCAGGTTACGTATATTTTCCTCCGCAAGCAGGCGGCATGCCAGCCTGCTTTTTTTATCCGTATCATTTCTGCGGCAAAAACCCTCAATGCCGTGCAGCACATTGTATACCTCATCGCTGCCTGACAGGTAATAATTCTCGCTGTCCGTAAAGGTCTCCCCTTCGTTGTACCAGATCAGGTCCATGTGATCCCTGCCCTGACGCCTGCACATATACATGCTGACTGCGATTACAATCAGTATCGCTGCTGCCGTGCTGAGAGGAAAGCACATCCAGATGCCTCTGGGTCCCAGTCTGTTTCCGAGTATAAACACCAGTGGAACGGCGATCATAATCTCTTTTGCGAACATGATCGCAAAATTGAGTTTGACTCTTTTGAGGCACTGATAGACCCTGAGTATCACCTGAAGCGGATTGGCGATCATTATATATGCGGCATATGTCCTGAGGCATATAACCGAAAGCTCCAGCTCTGCCTGCTTGGCTCCGAACGCTATTGCGACAGGCTCTGCGAAGATGAGAAGCAGTATACCCGAAGCAAGTCCCGCCGCGCCTCCGGCGACCATGCCCCAGACTGCCGTCATCCTGAGCGAATCTTCGTTTTCCTCACCTGCATAGAGGCTCGCGACCATGCCGGAAGAACTCATAAAGCCCGAGGTGATGAAGTCAACTATGCCGGATGACGAAAAGAGCAGCGATGTGGCTGCCGAGGCCGCAATTCCGCCGGTGAGCAGGGATTGCCTGACGATTGTGCTGTTTCGGAAGGTCTCCATTATGAGCAGCATGCAGCTGTTGATTCCGAAGCGGAATACATTGCCCAGGATTCGTATGTCGGAGGGCTCCATCGAAAATTTTACAAAGCCCGTGCCTCTGATTGAGATTATCAGGTATACCGCGCATACCAGCTGAGCAAGAGAGGTTGCCAGGCCTATGCCCATTATCCCGGCATTGAATATCTTTACGGCTGCCAGGTCGAAGATAAGGTTGAGCGAGGCGTTCATCACCGAAGATACGACCACCTTTCTCGAAGATCCCGCGAGCTGGAGAAATACCGAGAGAAACGGTATGAGAAGGCATGGGACAAAGCCCACAGCCAGACCCCTGAGATAATCCTCCGTCTCGGAGAGAAGCTCAGAATCCTTTGCAAGCATGCCTGCCGCAGAGGATGTGAAGACCATTATCAGCAGAGTCATGACCAGGCCTGTCATCACAAGAGAGCGGATGCATAGCCTGTAGGTCTCATTGACCTTGGCGAGTCTGCCCTGGCCCATGAAATTGCCCGATGTTGTTCCCGCTCCTATGGAAAAGAGAGTGCGCACTGCGGACAGGAAATACACCACGGGAGTCGAAAATCCTATCACTGCCAGCATATTGCTGCTGTAACAATTACCTATCACCAGGCCGTTTATTATTCCACTCAAATACGGAATCAGCGCAGCCAGGAGCTGCGCAGGGAGTATGCTGAGATAGGTTTCTCTTATGAGTATTCTCGAATCGTTGTTGTTCATCGGGCCTCCCTACGCCTCAAACTTCAGGGTTGTGTAGTTCATATCAAGAATATATTGATACTCACGCTCTTTTGCGAGCCTTCTGAGCAGCTCGTAGTTGTCTGTGGTGAGCCTGCGCTCCTCTTCATCCATGTCAAGTTTTATCTTTCTGCCGTCATCGAGTACGGTGACCGTCGCGGCATCAGAACCCCTGAACCTGACCATGACCTGCACGCCGAACTCGTTTATCTCCACATCAAAAGCTTTTTCTGCCTGTGCGCGTGCAGCCGACCACATTTGAGCCTTGATTTCTTCTATATTATTTTCATTTTCCTTGACTTTATCCGCATAGGAGACCATCTCCTCCATGCAGAGCGCCACCCTGTTGGAAATTCTCGGATTTATCCCGTGCTCATCCGCGTACTTCCTGATCGCGCGCGATGCGGAAATCGCCTCATCCGGCGTCACGGTCATATAAAGCACCAGATCCTCTCCGGTCCTGTAATCCTCTTCTTTATCTTTGTTCTTCCACCATAAGAACCTGCTGTACAATACGGCAAACATCATTGCGTCATTGATGAGATAAGCAAACCACACCCAAGGCGCCGGTGCGATTCTGGACAGGATGAATGCAATCAGCGGCATCAGCGCGTAGCCGATGAGAGTCAGCCGCGTGGCAAAACTGGAGTCCTTTCGGTTTGTCAGGTAAAGTCTTATAAGCATATTGAAGCCTTTGAAGACAAAATACAGAGAGAAAATGCGAAGCGATGCAATCCCTCCGTCAGGTATATCCGTGATTCCGTTCATGGAGTAGAAAATCTGCGGGAACAGCCAGACAATAATCGTACAAAGGCCCGCACTCAAGAGGTTCAGCCGAAAGCCTGATTTCATGAGTGTGCTCAGGCCCTTTCTGTCATCGGCTCCGCTCAGAAGGCCCACCAGAGGTCTCATGGCTCCCTGTATACCGCTTATCAGGACATTTGTCAGGCCGAAACAAAATGCGGTAACTCCGTTCAGTACGCCTCCGTCAGACCCGAATACATCCAGAAGTATTTTTATAACGAAATAGGACTGGAAAGTGAGCATAGCTGAATACGCGCAGTCCGGAGCACCCGTCCGTATGATATCCCAGAAGTCCCTGAGCCTGGTCCTGTATCCGTCTCTTTTGTAAATATCCGTATACCTCGCCAGATAAAACACGGTCGCGCTTGCTCTCAGGAAATTTGAGCAGGCGGTTCCGTAACCTGCGCCTGCGACTCCCATGTGAAAGGCTCCTACAAATAACAGATCGAGGATGAGGTTTGTCACACCTTCCATCACGGCAAGCCTCATCAGTATGTTCATCCTGCCGACTATCTGAAGCTGATAGACGCCGACCGTCGAAATCAGCCCGAGCGGTGAACATATCATGATTCCTATCGCATACTGCCAGACAAGGCTGTTTATCTCAGGGCTCAGATGATATGAGTTGATTATCAGATACACTATCGGTATCTGAACAATCGACACAAATACCGCCATGATAATCATGAACTGAAAAGATGCGCCCCTCACCCTGTTTATCTCATCCTGCCTGTTGCTGCCTATCGCAGTGGACAGGTTGGTCGCTATGCCCATTGCAGCCAGGCAGGTTACCGCTCCTATGAAGGTGGTGACAGGTCCGAATACATTGACTGACGCAAATGCGTCCTTGCCCAGGAAGTTTCCGACGACAAGACCGTCCACCGAGATAAGGAGCAGATTTGAGAGATTGGTAATCATCATTGCGGGGAGGTATTCGAGCAATTTCCTCCTCATCAGGCTCCCGTTACGCTTGAAGTCGCTGAGCAGAGTTTTATTATTATCTTCTATTTCCTTTTTCTTTTCAGAAGTCTTCTCTATTGCCACATCAGGCTCCTTTCCCGCTTATTTCTGTCCGCTTATGTTTTCGACATCGCTTATGCAGTAGCATTTAGCGAGCTCTCCGAGACAGATGCTTTTTCCGCCGTTATTTGCATACCAGCTATCCGGTCTTAATTTGGGGCTGTAGGCAGGGATAAATGCCAGATGCTTATCCTCATACCACGGAATCGATGCAGCCATCATCCTGGTCCTCGGAACATGAAATGCCGCCGTGACTATGCCTATGCGAAGGTCTTTCGTGTCCACGCTCTTTTCGATAAGCTCCGCCGACAGCTCCAGATTTCTGTATGTGTTTTCGGCATTGTTTTCAACCAGTATCCTGCCTTCCGGAACTCCGTAAGACCTCAGACGTTCCGCCATATATTCTGCCTCGCTCAGCTCTCCGCTCCTGTGGAGATTGCCTCCGGTCACGACAAATACGGTGTCGGGATTGCCTCCGGCAATTTCATAAGCCCGGTCCAGTCTGTATCCGCAGTCTGTGCTTCCAAGGACGATGATAACGTCAAAGCTGCCGCTTATATCATCCGGCCGGCCGAACACGAGCTCGTTTATCTTGGGGAGGTTTTCCTCCTTTTCTGCAGGATAATCATCAAAGCGGTCTATCATATGCCCTACTTCACTTGAAAGATCGGCTCCGGCAAATGCTCGTTTCTCAGCTCCGGTGGTGCCTCGTGAGAGTTTGAAAAAGCAGTCAATTTTTGCACGGTGCAGTTTTATAATCGTGTCGTAGTAATTCGGAAATGATTTCTTTGATTCCGAATTTGGATTTCGCTGCATATATCTGAACATCCTGATCTGCGAGGTGATGATGCGCCCCGTGTGCATCAGATAATCATAGTTGAACAGCCTGTCTTCACCAAACGACATGCCGTCGACAAATCTGATTCCATGTTCGTCGATCAGACTCTTTCTGTAGAATTTATTGCATGCCGAATACACCAGAAGTTGCCTGGTTCGTATGTATTTATCCGCGAAGTCCGATGCCGTTTCGTAGACCCTGTCATCCACCATCAGCGGTGAGACCACCTCCTCCAGGACATGCTCCTCGCGGGCGTTGACTCCCGGCAGAAAGTCCACACGCTCAAAGCTGAATATGTAGAGATCCGCTTGGTCTTCCGGCTTCGGCATTGCTCTTGCAAAGAATCCTTCCTTGAGGCAGTCGTCGCAGTCCATAAATGCGACCCATTCGCCTTTGGCCATATCGAGTCCGGCATTTCTGGCCGTTGATGCCCCGCCGTGCTCCCTGAGCGAGATTCTGATCAGCTCCGACTTCTTCTCATATTCCCTGAGCATTTCGGGCGTGGAATCCGTCGAGCCGTCATCCACCAGGATCAGCTCGCATTCTTCCGGAAGCTGACTCAGAACAGACGACAGCGTCTCGTCGAGATAAGCCTCGCAGTTATATGTCGGTATTATGAATGATAATACTTTCCCATTTTCCATAGTCCCTATCACTCCCTCTTCGCAAACTACTGTCCTGCTTTTCCAAAGCTGTTCACCATCATCGCAGTCTGCTCGTTTTCCATCTTTCCTGCCCTGTAGGAATAGAATATGTCTGAGTTGCACATGGTGCATACATTGGACACAGCAATCCTGTCCTCCGGGATGCCTGCCCTGAGCAGGGTCATTTTATTGGCCTCCCTGAGGTCCAGGTGGTATTTGCCCTGCGGATATTTATCTCTTTCTTCCTCTTTGGCAGGATATCTGCTAAGGATTCTGTCTGCCTCATCCCGACCCCACTCGGAGGCAAAGGCATCGTACACCTCATCTCCCATCTCGTAGCAATCCACGCATACTCCGGGTCCTATCGCGGCATACATATCCTCCGGCCTGCTGCCGAACTTAACGACCATCTGCGCGATGGCAACCTCCGGAATCCTTCCGAGGGTTCCTTTCCATCCGGCATGCACCAGTCCTATCGCGCCACGGACAGGGTCTGCGATATATACGGGCGGGCAATCCCCTCCGAACACAGTAAGCATCGCATCCGGTATGTCCGTCACCATTCCGTCCACATACTGCCTGTGAAGCGGCCTCGTCCCCGGCCACACAGGGCCGAGGTCTTCGGCTGATGCGACATGCACGTAATTTGTATGTTTCTGATCTGAGATGCATTCAAATTCCAGAGAGGATCCGATCTGCTTTGCAAGCCTGTCTCTTGAACCCTGCACAACGGGTGCGGCCTCGTCTCTTTCCTCCCACTTCATGATCGCGGTTCTGAGACCTTTCACGCCTTGCCCCGGTTCCCCGCCATAAGATTCGAACCTGGTCGAAAACAGATTGGGCACGCCGAGTTCATCAAGCATCTCAAACGAGAGGTACGGAATGCCCTCTCCGTGGATATTGTGTATATTGAATACTTTTGCATCATTTGAATATCTGATGTTCATATTTGGAATTATATCACGCGCCCGGTTTCCATTAAGACAATTTTAGCACTCGTATAGTTACAGTTAGGTTTTGCTTGCATTGACAAAACGCAAGCATCATCTGCCTGCGTCGATTATCCTTACTGCTTCATTTGCTATTTCCCTGAGCCTTTCTCTTTCATCCATCAGATAAAGATATCCGATGAGCGCCTCAAGCCCCGTGGCTATCTTGTATTCCTTGGGATCTGCATGCTGGGGTCTTGACATGCTGCGATGATTCCTGGCTCTTTTGTATATCTTTTCTTCCTCCTCCGTCAGAAAGCCGGATGCCACCATGGCCTTTGCTGCCCTGGCCTGTCCTCCTGCCGAGACATATCTGACAGCAGTATGATGCGCGCGTGACACATCTCCCGGCTTATCGCTCACTATCTTCTCACGCACAATTACCTCGAAGACGGCGTCCCCGAGGTAAGCAAGCGTGTTGGTATTCATTCTGTTTATTTCCTGTTTTGTCATAAGTTTCTTCGCTTCGCTCAGAATGACAATTTTACGAATCTGATTGTCAGTTACGGATTATCTGTACGCCTTGCGGTGTGTCCTTGAGCGTTATACCCATGGCGGCAAGCTGATCCCTTATCTCGTCTGCTCGCGCCCAGTTTTTCTCTGCACGGGCAGCCTGTCTCTCGTCGACCAGCGCCTGGATATCGTCTCCGAGGCCCGCCTCTTCATCAGACCCTCCGAAAATGCCGAGCACGTCCGTCAGCTCTTTGATTCTCTTCAGTGCCTCTGCAGCAAACGTTTTGGACGTTCCGTCCTTTATATCCACATTTATGTCCGAGACGAGCTCAAATATGGCCGCGATGCCGTCAGCCGTGTTGAGGTCGTCATCCATCACCTCGATGAACTTCTCTCTGTGCTTGTCGAGGGCTGCGAGCTTGGCGGCTTCATCTGCTATCGGCTCGTCGCTTCCGTTCTTTTCGAGGAATTCGAGGGTCTCGATGGCTGTTGCTATCCTGTCATAGCCCTGCTTGGACTGCTCCATGAGAGCATCCGAGAAATTGATCGGGCTCCTGTAGTGACCCGAGAGCAGGAAAAATCTGATGACGTCTCCCGTGTAGTGCTCGCGGATGTCCCTTACCGTAAAGAAGTTGCCGAGCGACTTGGACATTTTCTTTCCGTCCACGTTTATATATCCGTTATGCATCCAGTAGTGGGCAAACTCGGCATCGTTGCATGCCTCGGACTGAGCTATCTCATTTTCGTGATGCGGGAATGTCAGGTCCTGACCGCCGCCATGTATGTCTATGGTCTCTCCGAGGTGTTTTCTGGCCATGGTCGAGCACTCGATGTGCCAGCCCGGACGGCCCATGCCCCACGGAGACTCCCATGCGATCTCAGACTCTTCCTTGCGAGCCTTCCAGAGAGCAAAGTCCAGCGGATCTTCCTTGACCTCTCCGATGGCAATTCTCGCACCGCTTTCGAGGTCGTCTATATTCTGTCCCGAGAGTTTTCCGTAATCGTGGAACTTGCGCGTTGAGTAGTAGACGTCTCCGTCCGCTTCGTAAGCATAGCCCTTGTCTATAAGAGTCTGTACGAACTCGATGATCTCGGGAATGTGCTCCGATACCTTCGGATGCACATCGGCCCTCAGCACATTAAGCGCCTCCGCATCATCGAAGTATTCCTCGATATATTTCTCGGATACCTCCGGCGCGGTGATGCCTTCTTCCTTGGCCTTGTTGATGATCTTGTCATCGACATCCGTGAAGTTCTGCACGAACTTTACATCGTAGCCTCTGTATTTGAAGTACCTTCTGAGCGTGTCGAATACGACGAAAGGTCTGGCATTTCCGATGTGGAAATAGTTGTATACGGTCGGACCGCATACATACATCCTGACCTTGCCCGGCTCAATCGGTACGAATTCTTCTTTTCTGTTGGTTAAAGTGTTATAAACTTGCATTTTTCCTCCAATGATTACTATATGCCGAGAACCGCCCCGATACAGCCCATTATGAGCAGCACCTTAAACGGACTCTTTTTGTATTTTGCTACCAGCAGCACTGTTACGGCTAATATGATAACAGATATTATGTCGACAGGCGAGCCTGAAATAAATCCGCTTATCCCGGCGGCTGCGTCCGTCCCGATCATCCCGAGGAGATTGGTGCCGAGCCTGCCATCTCCCGCAAGTGACGGTGCCACGAGCGTGACCGCAGCAGCTCCGATGAGGCCCATGGTCGCAGGCCTTATCCCGGATATGGCTCCCTGCAGGTATCTGTTCTCCTTAAACCTTGTAATCATGCGGCATACTATGCTCATGATTATGAACTCGGGGAGTATGACACCGAGAGTCGCCGCAAGCGAGCCTGTAATCCCCGCCGCTTCATAGCCGACATAGGTTGCGGTGTTGACAGCCAGAGGCCCCGGCGTTATCTGCGAGATCGCAACTATGTTTGCGAAGGTCTCGCGGCTCATGTCGAGAAACGGCTGTATGCTGTCGTAGATGAGCCTGACTATCGCAAGGCCTCCCCCGAAGCCGAGCAGGCCTACCTTGCAGAAACTGAGGAAGAGTCTTATGAATATCATTCAGACTCACCCCCTTCGCGGGTTTCTTCAGACCCGTTTTTATCCGCCGCGGCTGATAATTTCCTTCCGTTCATAAAAGTTGCGCCTATCCCGAGGATGATAAACAGAAGTATCACGTATGCGGTATTTACATTCAGAACTGCGATAAGCACAAATGCCAGAGCCACTGCGCCGAGCGTCCATTTGTCCTTGATGGCGGACGGAGCGAGCTGTATTATGGCCACTATCACAAGCCCGAGCGCGGATGCCCTGAGCGCTGCCATGGCCCCGAGTATGTACCTGTTATCCCCTATGGCGGATATGCCGTTTGCTATTATCAGTATCAGTACAAATGACGGAAGCGTCACACCGAGCGTGGAGATGAGAGAACCCGCCAGGCCCTTCTTTTTATATCCGACGTAAGTCGCCATGTTTATGGCTATTACTCCCGGCAGCCCCTGGCAGATGGCCACAGCGTCCATAAACTCGTCCTTTGTGAACCATTTTTTATCCTCAATCAAAGTATTCTGGAGGAGAGGCAGCATGGCTATTCCTCCTCCGATCGTAAAGGCACCTAATTTAAAAAATACCGTGAATAATTCGAACAATATACTCATGCCTATATATATTACAACAGACTTCTGTTTTTACAAAGCCCTCCGGCAAGCGAAAACGACCCGCCCCGGCAGGTCGCTTCCGCTCGTTACAAGTTACATTACACGGTTTAGTGAAGGTTAAACCGATTTGGCAATTTTAGTCGTCGTCTGAATCATCGTCAGAATCATCATCGTAATCATCGTCTGAATCGTCGTAGTCATCATCATCGTCATAGCTTGGACTGCTCTGTTGCTTTGGAGCCGGACGATAGTCGTCATCATCATCGTCGTAATCGTCGTAGTCATCGTCGTCGCGATAAGCAGCTGAGTTGCCGCCGCCAGATCCTCCGCTCTTTGAGGATGCGCTTCCGCCGCTCTTCGGAGCGGTATATACAGGATCGTACTCTTTCTCCGATGCCACTACTTCGCCGGTATATGCATTTATGTCATAATCGTATTCGTAGTCTCCGGCTCTGAATGTGACCTCATATATGAGTACCCCGCGTTCGACATCATATTCATACTTGACATTCTTTGCATCGGCTTTATTTACGCCCGCTTTTTTAAGCGCTGCCTCCAGAGCCTTTGCCTCTCCTATAAACCGGCCCGATTCGGCGTTGCCGTACGATGTGGTCTTCGTTACGCTTCTCTTCTGACCGAGGAGTATGAGTTCCTGGGTCTTGAGTCCAAGCAGGTCTGCCTCAGTCATCTTGGTGCTGCCGGTTTTCATGAGATTTTTGATCAGCCAGGCCTTGCCCAGTGATATGCCGTTCTCATCGGCAAACTTTCTGATTGCTTCATCGTTTGCCCCGTACTGTCCGAGCACGGCTGCGGCGACCTCGGTATTTTCGAGATAATCATTTATCTGTCTGGAGAGCCTCTGTTCAATATCCGTTCCGACCTTTTCATCATCTGCATTTACGGAAAGCAGTATGGAATTTTGCAGGTCTGTGAGATATCCGTGGGTCAGCATCGATCCTACGATGGCATTGCATGCGACGTCGATATCGCTGCCCTTAAGATCCATCTCATCGAGAATCTCCTTGGCCTCATCGTTGACCGGATTTGCCTCTATCACCCTCTCTTTGGAATTAATCGTTATTTCTATTCCCGGATTGACATCCAGACTGACCAGGGCGAGAGGAGTTCTCTCCGTTACGCCGAATGATATTCCCGCAAGCACGACGAGGAATGATGCTGCGATGCCCATAACCCTGCGCCATGGCATCTGAGCCTTTCCGGTGACCGGCATCCATTTATCTGCCGGGCCGGATTCATTCGCCTCATCACTTACAATCACATCATGCATGAGTTCCTTTGGCTCATCCGTGATATTAAGCTCTGCCATAAGGCTGTCCAGTATATCGGGGGTAGTGCTCTCAACGGCAGTATTCAGGCTTTCAAGTATCTTTTTCTCTGTCATTGCGCTCCCCCTTTCTCCTCGAGTTCTCTCCTTAATTTCTTTATCGATCTGTTGTATTTGGACAAAACCGTTCCGGTCGGAAGATCCAGTATCTCTGCAATCTCGCGGTGCTTCATGCCGGTCAGCGAGTGTAGTATGACTATCTGCCTCTCCTCGAAATCCAGCGTGTTCAGAGCATCCTGAAGAATGACCTTATCCAGTATGGATCCGGACTCATCTGTCCGGACCAGATCCTCGTACTCGGACAGATCCTCGCACACTCCTCCGGCTCTTACTTTGCTGTAGCACAGATTCTTTACTATCGTAAGTATCCATGCGAGCGGTTTGCCCATAGATTTGTAGGTGACCGCAGCTGTGTACACTTTGATGAATGCGTCATGCATCACATCCTCCGCGTCGTGCTTGTTTTTGAGTATCGACAGTGCGAATCCGTACACAGCTGACGAGGTCTGTTCATATAACTCCTTGAACGCTGCTCCATCGCCGGCGGCCATTCGTATTATTAAATTTTCGTCGACGTAGCTTGCGTTCATGGTTGCTTTATCCTTTTTCCCGTTTGTTCTTATCTTATTTGCTGTCTATCTGCCTGTGTATTCCCAGCTGTATTCTATGAGCTGGCCGGTCGGTGCCAGAATCTCGATTTCGTACTTATATTTTCCGTTTCTGAATTCTACTTCATAAACACCCTTGCCGTCGTCATAATCATATGCGCATTTTCCTTTTTTAACAACGGCGACTTTGACACCTGCTGCTCTTGCTGCTGCGCTCTGAGCTGCCGCTTTTCCGATTTTCTTCCTCGAAGAATTTCTCTTGTGTTTGAAGTCGATTGACTTTTCGGTAATCATGCCGTTTGATTTGCGGATTTCGTAGTCGTATTTTGCGCCATTGCTCTTTCTTACGAATTTTACATCATATTCGCCGTCTCTGCGATCATACTTTACTCTGAGGTTGCTTACCTCTGCCTTAGTGAGCTTTGCATTTTTCAAAGCGAGGTTCTGTGCTGCGCTGTTTGAAGATACCTTTGATACGGCAAATGCCGATGCGCTCATGGCCATTACCATAACCAGGGCCACTACCAGTCTCATTACCTTTCTCATTTTACACCTCCTGTTCTTCGCTACAGTTATTGCTCAAGAGCTTTTATCTGCCCTTCTATTAGGTTAACGTTCGCAGCACCCGTTTTATTGCATCATTTTTAATTTTTTTTTAAAAAAAGTGAAGGTCCGTCATGAACCTTCACATTTCTTCTTATTATATCGGTATCGGCGAAACGCAATCCGTCGCTCTGAAGCCTCGGATCAGTGCGCGTTTCTGGTCTCTTCCGAGAGATTCTTGAAGAGGTGTCTTCCGTCTCCCTCGAGATCCACCAGAGCCTTGGCCTTGGCCACAGCCTCATCGGCTGTCATCGTTTCGTGCTCATCCTCGCGGCGGAGTTTGTACTCGACTTTGCCCTCGCCTGCGAGTTTTCCTACAGTTATTCTGATAGGAATTCCGATGAGGTCGGCATCGTTGAACTTGACGCCAACTCTTTCGTCGCGGTCATCCACCATTACCTCAACGCCCAGTTCCTCGAGCTTTCTCTCAATGTCGTATGCGAGCTTCATCTGAGTCTCGTCACTGGACTTGACCACCGTCACTATGACATGGTAAGGCGCTACCGAAAGCGGCCATATAATGCCCTTATCATCATGATGCTGCTCCACTATAGCCTGCATCGTTCTTGTGATGCCGATGCCGTAGCAGCCCATCCAGTAAGGATGATCTTCGCCGTTCTCATCCTTGAATGTCGCATTCATGCTCTCGGAATACTTAAGACCGAGTTTGAAGATCTGTCCGACCTCGATGCCGCGTCTGAACTTGACCGGCTTGCCGCAGTGCGGGCATCTGTCTCCTGCCTGGAGCTCCTTGATATCCGTTACGATATCTCCCGTATAGTCCCTGCCGTAGCATACGCCGAGCAGGTGGTGGTCTGTTTCGTTTGAACCTGCGCACATATTGACTGTGTCAACGAGCTCGCTGTCCACTACCACGATGCAGTTCTTGAGTCCGATCGGGCCCGTGAATCCGCCTACGATGCCGCAGGCCTCACCCATGGCTACCTCGTCGGCAAACTCGATATAGTGTGCCGGGATGTCCAGCGCGTTGACGAGCTTGGTCATGTTGAGTTGTCTGTCGCCTCTTACGAATGCTGCCACATAGTCCTTGAGATTGAGATCCGTGTCATATGTCGCAAACATCAGAGCCTTGATGGACTTCTCTACCGGCAGTTTGAGGTAGTTGCATACATCCTCGATGGTCTTTGTATCAGGTGTGTATACCTTTTCAACCGGCTGCATTTCCTCTTTTACGGGTTCATCGTCCACGCACTCCGCTCTTTCAACCGTAGCTGCCATTCCGCACTCATCGCAATAGAGGATGTCGGATTCGCCCCAGTCTGAGAGAGCCGAGAACTCATGCGAGTTGCTGCCGCCGATAGGGCCGTTGTCAGCCTCTACGATTCTGTAATCAAGTCCGCAGCGTGTGAATATCTTTTCATATGCATGATACTGTCTCATATATGCTGTATGGAGATCTTCTTCCGTTGCATCGAAGGTATATGAGTCCTTCATGATGAACTCTCTTGTTCTCAGGAGTCCGTATCTCGGACGCGACTCATCCCTGTACTTGAACTGGATGTGGTACAGCGAGAAAGGCAGTTCCTTATATGAAGAGAATTCCTTTCTTACGAAGTCAGTGAACATCTCCTCGCATGTCGGGTTCAGTATGAAGTCGTTGCCGTTACGGTCCTGGATTCTCCAGAGCTCAGGTCCGTATGCATACCATCTGCCCGTCTCCTGCCAGAGCTCCGCAGGGTTGACATGCGGCATGTATATCTCCTGGCAATCCACATAGTCCATCTCTTCTCTTACGATCTGCTCCACCTTGCGGACAGTTCTCCAGCCAAGCTTCGGATACATATATAATCCGGCTGCTTCCTGCTTGATCATGTTGGCTCTTACGAGCAGCTTGTGGCTCTCGAGCACTGCATCGCTGGGTGCTTCCCTGAGCGTCTTGAGGTGCGTCTTTGATAATCTCATGTTTATAAACTCCCTTCTATCGTGCAGGCAGAGAAGGCCGCTATGCCTTCTCCTCTGCCCGTAAACCCGAGTCCTTCTTCTGTCGTGGCCTTGATGTTGACCGCATCCTGAGGCATCCCGAGTGTATCTGCAATATTCTTTCTCATTTCTTCATTATATGGTGCCAGTTTTGGTGCCTCGGCTATTATCGTGATGTCCACGTTTCCTACCGTGTAATTCCCGAGCATCTTTTTTACTGCCTTGAGAAGCTCGAGAGAACTGACTCCTCTGTATCTCTCGTCGGTATCGGGGAAATGCCTCCCGATATCTCCGAGTCCCGCAGCCCCGAGCAGTGCGTCCATCAGTGCGTGTGTCGCCACATCCGCGTCCGAATGTCCGTCCAGCCCGAGATTGCTCGGGATAGGGGTCCCGCAGAGTATCAGGTCTCTCCCCGGGACAAGTCTGTGTACGTCGTATCCTGCTCCGACTCTTACGCTCAAATTCAAATCCTCCGCCGTTGTTATCTTGGCATTGGCTCTGCTTCCCTTTGTTATACCGACCTCAATTCCGATGTGTTCGGCATATGAAGCATCATCCGTTCCTGTAAATCCGTCCTTCCGGGCTGCCTCGTGTGCACGCAGTATGTCATCAAGAATGAATATCTGCGGAGTCTGCACATTGTACACGAGTTCCCTCGGGACATAAGCACTCGTAATTATAGGATAAGACGCCTCGTTTTTCAATGATTTGGTGCATGTATCTGAAATCATACGGACCGAATCCACGGATGGTATGGCTGCTGTCACGGCGCGGCACGAAGTCATGGCTTCCATGCCGCTTTTTATTATCTCCTCATCCACTCCGGGCCTGGCCGCGTCATGGATGAGCACCATGGCCTTATCCCTGCTTATGTTCCTTTTATCCGCATCCTCCGCTGCCGCAAGAAGTCCGGCACAGACAGAGTCAGGTCTTTCATCTCCTCCTCTGACTACCCGGATATCACATCCTGTCCCGGACAGGATGTCTTTGTATATATCATCGAGCGAGCCGTCAGCGGGTGAAACGACCGTAATGTCGTCCACTCTTTCGCAGCGCACAAATGCATCCACGGACGCTTCGAGCACGGTCTTTCCGCCGTACTTCAAAAGCTGCTTGGGAGTTTTGGTTCCCATGCGCGTTCCGCTGCCTGCGGCGACTATTATCGCATATGTCCTTTCGAATGTATTTTCATGCATGACTGCGTTAACTATACCCTATTTTCACATAAAAATAATATAAAAAATGGCCGCCTCCCTTAAGCTCTCAGCCTATATATTGAGTTCGACCATCTCGTCTGCTTCTTCCATTGTGTAGCCGCCTGCATATATCAGTTCGCTTGCCAGTATCTGCTTGGCGGTGCTGAGGAGTTTTTTCTCCCCGGTTGACAGGGGTTTGGCTCTGTCCGTCCTTACGAGATTCCGAACCACCGCTGCCACCTCCAGTATATCTCCTGTCTGGAGCCTCTCGGTGTTTTCGCGGTACCTTTTGTTCCAGTTGGGGTTCATCGGTTCGGTCTTACCCTTGAGAACCTCAACCACTTCCTCGATGCGTCCCGGGTCTATTATGGCCCTGACACCGAGTTTTTCGCAGTTGTCCACAGGAACAGAGGCCTCCATACGACAGTACGGAAGATCCACATTATAATACATGCGCGTCTCACCGAGGAAATCCTTTTCTACGATTTCCTTGATAGTTCCCGCACCGTACATCGGATAAACTATCGGATCTCCGATTTTAAACATCTGCAATCTCCCTTCGCAATTTGTATTGTACAGGATTTTGCACAAAAAATCAAACAAATAAAATTTGTTATTTTATCACTCACATATGTCCATGTCAATATGTCAAATTCGTGTTTTCTGTATGCTTGCGTCCGCCAGACTACTACGATAAAATTAATCACGATATATCAGACGGAGGAACCGATGAAAAAGATATTAATTGTAGACGACGAAGACGGCATCCGCGAGGTTATAAAAGAATACGCCGAATTCAGCGGATATGAGGCCGAAGAAGCCGCAGACGGCATGAGCGCAATCGGCATGGTCAAGCTCAACGACTACGACCTGATCATTATGGATGTGATGATGCCCAAGCTCGATGGTTTCAGCGCGGTCAAGGAAATCCAGAAGATCAAGGACATCCCTGTTATCATGCTCTCCGCAAGGGGTGAGGAATATGACAAGCTCTTCGGATTCGAGCTCGGCATCGATGATTATGTGGTCAAGCCTTTCAGTCCGAAGGAGCTCATGGCCAGGGTCAATGCCGTGCTGAGCCGCAGCAGCGGCGGAGACCGCTACAAACCCACAGTGGAGAAATTCGACGGCCTCGAGGTCAACTTCGAAGCCCGGTCGATAAGCGTGGACGGAAAGCGCGTTGACCTGACTCCAAAAGAGTACGACCTGCTCTTTTACATGATTCAGAACAGAAACATCGCACTTTCCAGGGACAGACTCCTCTCGGATATATGGGGCTACGATTTCTTCGGTGATGACCGCACCATAGATACTCACGTCAAGAACCTGAGAAATTGCCTGGGTCCATACAGAAAGTTCATCGTGACCCTCAGGGGCGTAGGATATAAATTCGACTACGAAGAGGACATCAAAGAATCCGAATAAACCCGCTATGGCCATTTACAAAGATGATAAATCCAAACTGGATACCGCCAGCATCAAGACGACAACACTATTCTCGTTCGTCGTCTTTGCTTTATTTCTGCTCGCCGTCCTCTGGGGACTGGTGCAGTTTTTCATTGACACATATTATGAAAGAGCCAGGACTCAGGAGGTAATCCGAACAGCCAACGTGCTCGAAACGGAGTTCAGACAGAATCCCGAAGGATTCTCAAAATTCGCTATTCAGACGGCGGGAACCAGCGGTATTTACATCAGGCTGGATACTCCGAGTGACAGCCTGGTATACGACGGCACTTCATCGGTCGAGGAGACGGCCACACTTTCTGAAGATATCGAAAGCATAAGCAAAAAGCTCAGAGCCGCTGGGCCGGGCAGCGTGACCGAGGTCAGGCCGGGCACCGGACAGTCCGATTCCAGGCTTTTATACGCTTCGCACCTGAGCAGGAACGGAGAAAAAAACCTGCTTTACATCATAGCTCCTCTTTATCCGGACCCCACCACATTCAGGATCCTCAGGAACATGCTCTTTTATATCTCGTTCATATTCCTGATAGTTTCGACGATACTTGCGTATATGCTCTCGCGCAGGATTACTCTCCCTATAGAGAATCTCACGAAAGCGGCAACCGAGCTCTCGCAGGGCAACTACAACGTAAACTTCGACGGTTCGGCGTTTACCGAGACAAAAGAGCTCGCCAAGGCTCTCAACAAGGCCTCCTACGAGATGGAAAAGACCGACTTCTATCAGAGGGAGATTATCGCCAACGTGTCGCACGATCTCAAGACCCCGCTCACCATGATCAGGTCATATGCAGAGAAGATACTGGACATCTCTGGAGACAATCCGGAAAAGAGAAATGCGGACCTTCACGTCATCATCTCCGAGACCGAGAGGCTGAACAAACTCGTCGGAGACATACTCTCCGTGTCCAACCTGCAGTCGAACAATATCGAGCTTCACATGGAGACCTTCGACATAGTCGAGGCTGCACGCGATGTGTACGAGAGCTTCAATGTTCTCAGCTCATCGCGCGGTTTCGAAGTGGAATTCCATCCGTGCAGATCCTGTTATGTGCACGGTGACCGCACGCGTATCATGCAGGTGATGACCAACTTCGCAGACAACGCCGTTAAGTATTCAGGCGATGACAAATACATAGATATAAAGCTCAGCAGAAGCGGAAAGAAAGTCTCCTTCCACTGCATCGACCACGGAATAGGCATCCCGTCCGATGAGATAGGACATGTTTGGGACAAGTACTACAGGACTTCCGCAAACCACGAGCGCGCCATAGAAGGAACAGGACTCGGCCTCGCCATAGTCAAGGGCATACTTAACCTTCACAATGCCAAATTCGGCGTGGACTCAAGCGAGGGCAAAGGCTCGGACTTCTGGTTTGAGCTTGATACCGTAAGAAAGCCGAGTGAGAAAAAAGATAAAAAGGACAAATCGGAGTAAGAGCTGATGGCCAAGAAAGCAAAAACAGTATTTATGTGCAGCGAATGCGGTAACGAATATCCGTCCTGGCAGGGACAGTGTTCCTACTGCGGCGCATGGAATACGATAATCGAGCACAAGATCAAAGATCTCGAGGAGCCGGCGCTTGACACAAGACGCCGCACCGGAACCGGCGGCGGCCGGCCGGTTAAACTCGGGTCTGTCGGCACCGCCGATTATGCCCGTATGGATACGGGCATAGGAGAACTCAACAGAGTTCTCGGGGGCGGCGTCGTACTCGGCTCCCTCGTCCTCATCAGCGGAGAGCCAGGCATAGGTAAATCCACCATAATCGCCCAGACCGCAAACAACATCGCAAACATATACGGCCCGGTGCTGTATGTCAGCGGTGAGGAGTCCGAGGAACAGGTCAAGCTGAGGGCCGACCGCATCTGCGGCAGCATCTCGGACAATTTCCTGATCTATCCCGAGACCAATATCGAAAACATACTCACGGAGTGCGAAAATGCAAAGCCCTGTTTTCTGATCATAGATTCCATCCAGACCATGTATTCATCAGAGGTCGACTCGGTGGCAGGAAGCCTTACGCAGATAAGAGCCTGCTCCGGTCAGCTCATTAAATTTGCCAAGGAAAACAACGTCCCCGTCTTCATAGTTGCTCACGTAACCAAGTCCGGAGAGCTCGCAGGGCCCAAGACCATCGAGCATATGGTCGACTGCGTCCTGAGCTTTGCGGGAGAAAGAGACAGGGACCTTCGGATACTCAGGTCGTTCAAGAACAGGTTCGGAACCACGGATGAAATCGGCGCGTTCAAAATGGGCGCGGACGGCATGATTGAGGTGCCGGATCTCTCAGGAAGCCTTATAGAGAATAACGAAAGTGAAGAAGGCTCTGTTGTATCTGCAGTCTACGAGGGAAGCCGCCCGGTATTCTTCGAGATACAGGCGCTAGTCACGAGGGCCAATGTCGGATTTGCCAGAAGGACAGCCATAGGCATCAACCAGAACAGGCTGAGCCTCATCCTGGCTGTTCTCGAAAAAAAAGCAGGCATCAGCCTGCTCGATTACGACGTATATGTAAATGTGGTTGGAGGCATGAATACAGGCAGCACGTCCACGGACCTCGCCGTAGCGCTCGCCATCTACAGCTCATTCAAGAGCAAAGCTTCATCCAAACGATTAGTCGCCGTCGGAGAAGTCGGCCTGACCGGACACCTCCGCTCCGTCGCAAATGCGGATAAAATAATACAGGAAGCAATACGTCTCGGCTATGAGGCCGTCATACTTCCCGCAAAGAATGTCCGCAGCAAGGATGCAGACGGCAAACTGCAGATCCTGGGCGCAGAGAGCCTCTCCGACGCCATCCACGCCTACCTTAAATAAGCAGGTACTTAAATCAAAACCCGATGATAACATCCGCTCCGGCAGTTCTCTGTGCCGGAGCTTTTTATTTGGCTTGTTTTTGGCTGTATTTTTGCTCTGTTTTGGCTGTACTTTTCGTCATGTGCGTGATATATTGACATCACAAATACTTGAACGTCTTGAAATAACGCAGGATTGAGGTGATGTCGATGAAAATATCCGATCTTAAAGAAAGAAAAAAAGAGATGGGTTACTCAAACCACATGATCTCCGAACTCTCGGGGGTTCCTCTCAGCACTGTCCAGAAGATATTCGGAGGTGCTACCGAAGCCCCGCGTCATGAAACATTAAAGAAAATAGAAAACGCCCTCTTTCCAAAAGGACGGTATGAATACAGCGACCCTCTTGAGGATTACGACATCCGCAGGATGCACGTTGCAGAGCCAACTGAGGCATACGCTTACGCATACATATACGGTTATGACCCCGAGCTTGTAATAAACGGTAAGAAACAGGGTGATTTTACAGTAGGCGATGTTATGAAGCTCCCCGAGGGGTCTCACGGAGAATTGATAGATGGCGTCATTTATGATAAGAGCATGCCGACTACTGTTCATCAGGTGATAGTCACGAGGGTTGCCATGCAGATCGATTCGTTTATCGAATCCTCAGGAGGCAAATGCACTCTGTTTGCATCACCTGTCGATGTGCAGCTTGATTTATCTGATGAAAAAGATATGCTTGCCCCGGATCTCACAATAGTGTGTGACAGGAGCAAGCTGAGCAATGATGACTTGATTGTAATAGGCGCACCGGACTTCGTAATGGAGGTTCTGTCTCCTTCCACCATGGGCAAAGACCGCGTGCTGAAATACCAGAAATATATGTCCTACGGCGTCAAAGAATACTGGATGGTCGATCCGTTTAAGCGCGAGATTGTCGTCAGTATTTTCAAAGATGACGCGCGCGTGAGATACTACGGTTTCGAGGATACAATCCCTATATCCATATTCAACAACAAGGCATCTGTGGATTTCAGCAGGATATCCCGCTACCTTAAAGAGCACCTTGATTATTAATGGGCGTCCTACATCACCGTGTATTTACCCTTGTAGTAATTGAAATAATTGTTAAAGGTCTCGTTCTGTCTGTATTCGAGGCTCTTGTGGTACTCGTGCGACTTGAACTCGTCCTTTTCCGACTCGAGCAGATCCACTGCGACATTGCTGCAGTGATCTGCTATTCTTTCGTAATCCGTGATCAGGTCGTTGAACACAAATCCGTTTTCGAGAGTGCACAGGCCCTTGCCCACCCTCTCGATATGACTGGCCTTTATCTCATCGCAGAGGTCGTCTATGACCTCCTCCAGAGGATCCACCATCAGAGCCTTATCCGGGTCGTTGTTCTTAAAAGCATCAAGTGTCACATATGTTATATCCATAATGGCATTTTCGAGAACACGAAGTCCCCTTTCGGCCTCGTCCGTGAACTTGATTTTCTTTTCGCTTATCTCCTCTATGGCCTCAACTATGTTCCTTGCATGGTCTGAGATACGCTCAAAGTCCGACAGCACTCTGAGATATTTATTCACTTCATTTGCCTGCTCATGCGTGGGCTGGTTCTGTGTAATCTTGAACAGATAGCTTCCGAGTTTGTCCTCGTACCTGTCGACCACCCTCTCCAGGTCTTTGACTCTGTTAATTTCCGCTTTGCTGTATTCACGTCTCGCAGCTACAGATGCATTTACACTGTCGCGGGTCTTTGCTGCCATGGAGTCTATAACGGTCTTGCTCTGCGCAATTGCGAGGGCCGGGTGCTCCAGGAACCTCGTCTCCAGTCTGTCCATATCCGCCTGTTCTTCGAGCTCTGCCTCGCTGTCGGGGAACATCGTGCAGACTATCTTTTCAAGCAAACCGATCATCGGAGTCAGCACGATTACGACTACGAGCCTGTACAGCGTGTTTGCAAGCGCAACCATCACCATGGTCATGGTCATGTTCATAAAGCTGAAATGAACCACGGCATTGATGGCATAGAAAAGCGCACCGACTATAACCGCGCCGAGCACATCTATTATGAGATATACAAAAGCTGTTCTCTTTCCGTTGGTGCTGGCGCCGAGAGCGCTCAGAAGCACAGGAACCGACGCACCTATTCCGATACCCATAAGAATCGGAAATGCCATATCAAACTCAATCGCACCTGTCATGGCCAGGGCCTGCAGGATACCTACAGCAGCGCTCGCACTCTGGATTACGGCAGTTATGACAAGACCTGCGATGACGCCGAGTATGGGGTTTCTGAAGCTGGTCAGAAAGCCTATGAACCTCTCATCTTCGCGAAGAGGTGCTATAGACCCCGACATCATGCTCATGCCGTACATCAGAACGGCAAATCCGAGGAGTATTCCTCCTATGTTCTTTGTGGTCTGTTTCTTTACGAACATCCACATGGCGATTCCGGCCAGAGCCACAAGTCCGGTGAGTATCTCTGTGCTGAAATACGTTGCTACTGACGCTCCGGAGCCTCCGATGCTACCAAGAGCGATAATCCATCCCGTGATGCTCGTTCCGAGTATGGCACCGAGGACAACTCCTATGGCCTGCCTGACCGTCATCATGCCGGAGTTTACAAAACCTACCACCATGACGGATGTCGCAGATGACGACTGTATCACCGCGGTAACGCCCGTGCCGAGCAATATGCCCCTGATGGTGTTACCGGAGAGTTTGTACAGTATCATCTCCATTTTGCTTCCGGCGACTTTCTTAAGGGAGTCGCCCATTACCGACATTCCGAAGAGGAATAACGCAACCCCTCCGAGCAACGACACTATGTTGGTTATATTCATTTATATTCCTTTTCCGTTTAATCCGCAGGCATGCCGCGAAAAGTAATAGTTTTGCAAAAAAAGACTTCTACCCTAACAGGCAAAAGTCTGCAGAACCAATATCTCACATACGACAAGTCAAGTCAAGTTAAAAGTGTATAACAACTGAATTAAGTTCGCCGTTATACCTCCCTATGCTATCGACTTGGCCATGTTGTATATGTGGTCGGCTATTCTCTCCGAATCCGATATGAGCGAGAGATAGTAAGCGCCTATGGCAATCTCGCATTTGCCGGACTGAGCACGTTCTATGTGCTTCTGAGACATGTCATCAGTGATATCATCCACTCTCTCTTCGAGCACCTTGGCTTCGCCAAGCGTCCTCATGTCGCTCTCCGTATATGTCCATAGCGATCTCTCGTACAGATCATCCACCGCTTTTCGAAGTTCCGCTATTTCATGCTGAGCGGTATCGGATATTTTTCCTCCCATCTCAATCATCTCGCGGGTATATTGAACTATGTTCACAGCATAGTCTCCGATTCTCTCCAGGTCATTGATAACGTGGAAGCTCCTGGCCATGAACTGCGCATCCTCTTCATTGATTACGGTACCTGAGAGTTTTGCAAGATATTCCTGAAGCTCCTTATTCAGGAAGTTCAGCTCGTTCTCGTTCTTCATGAAGAGATCTTCTTCCTTCATATTCTGGGTCGCAAACATATCAAGCGCCAGATGGTAATTATGCATGGCGATTCCGGCCATATTGAATATTTCATTTTTGAGCTGCTGAAGTGCGATAACCGGAGTATTCAGCAGGTGGTCGCTTATGTAGTACAGTTTCGGTGCATCCGGATCCTCTTCCTCCTGCTCGGGTATCAGCTTTGTGACCAGGCCGACCAGCTTGTCTGTCAGAGGCAGCATTGCAAGCGAGCAAATTATGTTAAAGCAGCTGTGGAACATAGCGAGCTGCAGCTGCGGTGCTTTTGGGAAAAGCCCCTGGAATATGCTGCCGAATGTCAGAGCCCCCTTGCTTGCTATACCCATTATCTGACCTATTGCCAGGAAGAGCACAACACCGAACACGTTGAACAGCAGGTGAATAAGCGCCGTTCTCTTTGCGTTCTTGCCGCTTGATGCGGCCGCCATAATCGCAACCACGCAGGATCCGATGTTGGATCCCATTGTGAGATATATACCCTGGCTGAGATTGATGAGCCCGGCCACGACCATGGTTATCGCGACCGATGTCATGACGGATGAACTCTGAACTATCGCAGTCAGCACGGCACCGACGAGTACGAGCAGAAGTATGTTGTTTATGCTCGCCAGGAAGTTCTTTACGGCATCGAGATATGCAAAGCTCTCCATGGAGTTGCTCATCATCGAAAGTCCGACAAAGAGCATACCGAAGCCCGCAATTATGCCGCCTATCGTCTGCTTGCTGCTGCTCTTGGCAAAGCTCATCATGAAGGCTCCTATGCCTGCAAGTGCCGAAAATATGACAGTGGTCGAAATTGAGTCTTTGCCCGATAGTCCGAGAGCCACTATCTGACCTGTGATGGTCGTTCCTATGTTGGCTCCGTAAATCACCGTGGCCGCCTGGTGAAGCGACATGATGCCGGCATTTACAAAACCTATGATCATAACCGTCGTGGCACCGGAGCTTTGAATCGCTGCCGTTCCGACGGCTCCTATACCCACTCCCACGATATCGCTGCCCGATGCGGATGCGAAGAGTCTCTTGAGCTGCGTGCTTCCGAGAGCCTCCAGGTTCTTGCTCATCATGTTGCACGCTATAAGAAATATTCCTATTCCCGCAACAAGAGTCAGTATCGCGCTGAATGCAAAATTAAAATCCATAATTCTTTCACCTCTTCATCCTTCTCATCCGGAAAACTTCTTCCTTTCCGGACGCCTATAAAAAAGAGACCTTTACCATAAACTATGGTAAAAGTCTCGCTTCTTCCAACACATTCCGGGGCTTGCGGTCCCGTACTGACGAAATATGTCACGCATCACTGCGTAAGCTACTCCCTTCTTCACCACCTGTACTATCTCACAGCACAAGCACTCTGTCAAGAATTATTACAAGTACAATTCTAGTTGCTTTTGCGGGCTTCCTTCTTTGCTCTCCTGGCAGCTTTCTTTGCCTCTCTGGCCCGGAATTTATCATCCATTATATCGTTCCAGTCGCCTGCATCGTCATACCTGATGCGGTCGAACCAGTCGGTCTTCCTGCTGATAAAAAACACAGCTGCCACATAGGCCACGCTGATGACCACATCCACGACCATCTCCTCCACAGTCACATCGGTCTTGATCTCAGAGATGCCAAAGCCGGCGAGCAGAAATGATGCCATATTGTTTACAATATGCAGCGCGGCCGGTATTTCAAGCCCATGACCCAGCCACGCGGCGATGCCAAAGGCGAGTCCGGTCACCAGGATCGATGCCTGTCCTATCCTGTTGTACGGGTGCATGGCCGTAAATCCGACCGCCGAAAGAACTATGGCTACTATCGGCAGTCTGAACCAGCTGCCGAGGGTCTGGCATACCAGTCCCCTGAATATGTATTCCTCCGCCAGGCACTGGAGCGGGCAAATTATAAAGAGTGCGATAAGGCCGCCCTTGGTGAATTGATTATTGTACGTCCCCGGTTCGTTTATGATGAAGTTGTTAATAAGCAGAATTCCTCCGCAGATCACCAGTGCCAGCACAAAGCATTTGAGGAAAACCAGATGACTCCATCCACCCCTTGATGAACTGTATGAGGAAAAGCTCCTGTCTCTGACAATGCCCCTCGCCAGGGCAAGAGCAGGTATCATCAGCGCTACCGAGCCGAGGTTGATGAGGCTCCCGGTGAGGTCGTACACGCCGATATTGTCGTAGCCTCCTTCGACAGTACCCCTTAATCTGTCAATGAATCCGTTCAAATCTCCGCCGGTACGTATGAAGTCATAAACTCCCGTCGCACCGAGGAGCAAAACGTCCAGAAGAATGTAAAACACAAGAAAAAGCACGATAGTCAGTATGGGTTTGAACCACCTGTAGCTGTCGAACTGTCTCCCGTAGGTTATATAATCGTATTCTTTGTAATTGCTTTCATCTATGAAATCCACGGACATAAACATCCACCTCGTTCTTTATTTCTCAGATAAAGATTAACAAAGAAGGCCCCCGGTTTCAACCGGGGACCGTAAATGCAACGCCGTATGATATTATTTCTCTTCTTGTGATGCTTTGTACGCGGCGATTACCTTATCGGCGATATTGCTCGGAAGCTCTGCATATCTTGCAAACTCGAGCTTGAATGCGCCTCTGGCCTGTGTCATCGATCTCAGAGCGATGGCATAGTCGAAGAGCTCTGCCTGAGGTGCCTCAGCGTGGAGCACCTGTCCGCCCTGGATAGGATCCATACCGAGTACGATTCCTCTTCTGTTCGGAAGGTCTCCCATTACAGCACCTACGTACTGCTCAGGAACAGTGATGTCGAGCTTCATGATAGGCTCGAGCAGGCACGGCTTGGCCTCTACAATACCCTTCTTGAATGCGAGCGATGCTGCGATCTTGAAGGATACTTCGTTTGAGTCTACTTCGTGATATGAACCGTCATAGAGAACGGCCTTGATGTTCTGTACTTTGCAGCCTGCGAGAGGTCCCTTGTCCATGCACTCGAGGAGTCCCTTTTCAACTGCCGGTACGTAGTTCTTA
>ONJG01000080.1 GCA_900318105.1 uncultured Eubacteriales bacterium | reverse complement strand
GCCGGAAGACAGCACGGGAGTGTTTCACATACTCGAGCATTCGGTGCTCTGCGGCTCCGAGAAGTTCCCGGTCAAAGAGCCTTTCGTGGAGCTTCTCAAGACTTCCATGAACACCTTCCTCAACGCCATGACTTATCCGGATAAAACTCTTTACCCGGTGTCCAGCCGCGTCGAGCAGGATTATCTCAATCTGATGGAGGTCTATCTGGATGCGGTCTTCAGACCTAACATCCTGACCAATCCCGACATCTTCTACCAGGAGGGCTGGCATATAGACACCACAGAGGATGAGCCCGCATTCAAGGGCGTGGTGTTCAACGAGATGAAAGGCGCCATGTCCAATGTCGATGAGCTCGCGGAGCGCACCATGATGAAGATGCTCTTTCCGGACAACTGCTATGGCTATAACTCCGGCGGAGATCCCGATGCCATAGTCGATCTGACATACGAGAAATTCATAGACACGTACAGACGCTATTACCATCCGACAAACGCGTATTTCTATATTGACGGAGATGTTCCGATTGATAAGACTCTCGCAAAGATAAACGGCTACCTCAAGGACTACGACAGGCACAATGTCACGCCACGCATAGTCAATCAACATCCGGTCACGGATAAAAGAACCATCAGCTACGATGCTGCCGATGAAGGCAGCAAATCAGTGGTTGCATGCGGACGCATAGTCGGAAGCTTTGAGGACAGGGATAAGATGCTCGCTCTCAGCATAGTGCTGGAGCAGCTTGCCGACAGCAACGAATCTCCCGTCAAGAGAGCCGTTCTCTCATCAGGACTTGCGGAGGACATGGAGATATACATAGCGGATGGAGTATACCAGCCGTACCTGATGGTAATCTTCCGCGGCGTTGAAGATGCAGGACGTGACCACATAAAGCTCCTGCAGCTTCTCTGCAACTCCGTAAAGAAAGCGGCAGCAGAAGGCATCGCGAGCGGAGACATCGAAGCCTCCATCAATCAGCTCGATTTCAGATTCAGGGAGTATCCGGAGCCGCAGGCTCTGTACAGAGCCAACGCCGCGTTCAGCTCATGGCTGTACGGCGGAGACCCGGCCCTTTATCTCAGGACAAACGAAGCCATCTCCAATCTCAGAAACATGATCGGAAGCGGTGAATATGAGAAACTGGCTGTGGAGCTTCTTGCAGATATGAGCAAGTACTCAATGCTCTGCCTCAAGCCGGATGCCGAGCTTGGAAAGGCCGAGGCTGAGGCCGAAGCTAAATTCGTCAAGGCTACTGTAAGCGGCATGAATGAAGCCGAGAGAGCTTCTCTCGAAACTCTGAATGAAGAACTCCTCAGATGGCAGCAGACTCCGGATTCGGACGAGGCTCTCGCCAGCATACCGATGCTCGAGCTCTCGGATATTAATCCTGAGCCGGATCATGTAAAGACAGAAGATAAATCGACGGATGCTGTGAATATAATATTCCATCCGGTGCAGTCGAACGGCATAGTCTACATAAACGCATACTTCCCGGTCACACAGCTGACTCTTGAGTATCTTCCGGCAGCCGCGCTCATCACGGAGTTATACAAAGACCTCCCGACCGAGAACTACGACGTGCTGGCTCTTCAGAACGAGATAAGAAAACACGTCGGCTCCATCAGTTTCGGGCTTGATATACTCGCCCATGACGGAGACACGGAAAAATGTACTCCGTGCATCAGAGCGAGGGCTTCCGTCCTTGAAGAAAATCTCGAGCATGCAGAGAAACTCATGGCTGAGATACTGATGCGCACCAGGTTTGATGACAAGGCCCTCATCAAGGAGCTCCTCACCCAGATTGATGAGGATTCCAAGAGATCTGCTGTGTCAGGCGGGCACAGACTGGCTCTTTACGAGGCCAGGTCCCACTGGTCTGCAAGGGATGCCGCCGCAGAGGCCGTCAACGGCCATAGCTTCATGAAGTACATGCATAAGATGAACGGTGCGAGTGACGAGGATCTCGGCAAATTCATAGAGTTTGCTCACAAGACCATAGCGGACAGCATCACAGCATCCAATGTAAAAATAAGCGTTACCGCAACAGAATATGCGGACATATCCGGCTTTGCAGGCATGCTCCCTCAGGGCAGCGCTATGCCGGCGGATGCGCACTACGAATCAAGCCTGCCGAAGAAGTTCGGCATTGAGGTTCCTGCCGCAGTGTCGTTTGCCGTTCTGGCATATGACATGAGCTCTGACGAGTATAAGATGAACGGACATATGGCAGTGGCCAGCAACATAATCTCCCTGTCTCATCTGTGGAACGAAATCAGGGTGCAGGGCGGAGCCTACGGCGCCTCGATGTCCGCAGGACGTACAGGTACGATGTTCTGCTACACATACAGGGATCCGAGTCCTGCCAGATCGCTGGACAAATACAAAACCATTCCGGACTTCATAGATAATCTGGCATCTCAGGAGGACCTGAGCCTTGACGGCTTTATCATCTCGGCGATTTCAAACACCGAGCCTCTCCAGTCACCCGGCGCCAGAGGGCGTACAGCCGATGATTTCTGGTATTCGGGCTTCCCGTATGAGGAGAGGGTGCGCTTCAGAAAAGAAATGCTCGAGACAACGCCGGAGAACATCAGAGAGCAGCGCTACGTGCTTGAGCATCTCATACAAAAAGGCACTGTCTGCGTAGTCGGCCCCAAAGCCGCGCTTGAGACAGTACCCGAACTTGAGATAGTAGAGCTGTAGTAACTGCAAGAGGACGCGTCCGCATATGGACGTGTTCCCTTAAAACAGAAATTTAAACGAGCGGACGCGTCCGCTCGTTTATCTTTATCTCCTTCTATTCAGTGACTGCCGGTTTTCCTATTTCTCTGATCTTCTCTTCACGCCGATGTATGCCATCATGATGCCGGACATAAGCATGAGAACAATCATCGAAGTAATATCATTTTCATCACCGGTCGAAGCAGACTTAGTCTTCTTCCCGGCAGATTTATCTGAGCCTGTATCATCCGTCGCAGTATCCTCCTCGGGTATCTCGACTACCGAGAATTCAGCCGGCACCTCTGCGTCGTTAAATACCGCAGTTATGGTATGGTCGCCGACCGCCAGAGTATCCAGATAATCCGACATAAGAGCAACATTGAGACTTCCTGACGATAATTCGTAATTCGACTCTGTAACAGAAGCCCCGTCCACCAGTATCTTCTGAGCGCGTATGAATGTCTCTTCATCCTTGTATGAGCGCTCGAACGTGAACTTTAAGTCTTTGCCGCTTCCCTTGGTATATACGCTTCCGTCACCCTTGGTGCAGCTGTATACAACCTTGGCTATGGGCCTCGTCTCTTTCTCGTCGCAATGTTTGCAGGCTCTCTCTTCAAGTCCTTCCTCTGTAGTGGTAGGCTCTTTGACAACTTTCCATTCGCCCCAGTCGTGGACGGCGGTGATGTTGGCGTAGACACCCAGATAGCCGCCGTCGTAATCAATATCCACGCGCATGCCGCCTGCAACGTCAGCAGTGACGTCCTCGCTGAAGGTATAGCCGTACTTGGCTTGCAGCCAGGTCTCTGCCAGATACTGCTCGCCTCCCACGAAGGTGCCGACGTAGGCGTCCCTGTTCTCCATATCCGTAATCCAGAACGACCAATTGACGCCGCCGGTTGTGTCGAAGCCGTAATTAGCATCACCCGGAAGCGAAGTTACCGGCGGGTGATGCTGTGTTTCCCATGCCCACCGGGGTCCGTCTTCCTCCGTCGTCGTCGATGTGCCGCATATAGGAGGTTCATAGGCAACTTCCACGGCGTCGATCAGCTTGACCATGCTGTAGTAGATATCCAGGTTGGCTTCGATGGTGTCGGAACCGCTAACGTTGTTGTCCCACAGCTCGCCATACGCCGAGTACGCCGACATCGGCTTGGGTGTGCGATAGCCATAGTCCTCGTAGCCGTCCACCTGGAAGAGCTCGGTCGTAAGCGACGTGCCGCTCTTGTACCGCTCGAGCGCCTGGGCGATGGTAGTGCCCTTCTCCACGGGGATCACGATGGGGTCGACGAAGTCGTCGCCCTCGACGGAGCTCGCGTGCAGCGTGAGCGTGGGCAGCTTCTCCCACAGGAACTTGATGGTGCCGCCTTCGGAGAAGTCCACCGCAATTGTCTCGCCTGGCTTGCCGGTAACCTTGGCTCCGGTCTTGTTCTGCGTGACCTCGATTCCTGCAAATGTGGCGCCTGCCGGAGGCTGAATCCACAGATCGCCATTCAAATCGTAAAGCGTCTGAGAAACATCGATGGGGACAGGCGCGAATGCGGTGTATTTCTTCATCTTTACAGAATCAACCCACTTGTCCGTCTTCGCTCCACCATTCGCGTCGTAGGTAACGGTGACGGTCTCGAAAAGGTGCACGACGATTCTGGCATCGGTTTCCGGCATCGTGAAGGTAAAAGCCACTTCGCTGAAATCGTCCGAATACTTGGGCACGAGATCCGCAATTGTATTCCCGGGGTTGTTATACGATGCAAGCGAAACGTTGTCTGTCACCTTTACTGTAGCGGTGACGCTTGAGCCGGCGGGGATGTCCTTAGCCGTGATGTTCCCCGAGGTGGGCGTCCAGTCCTCGCCGTTTACCGTAAGCGACTCGACGAGCGCCTGCGGCTGCGCCGTCGGGTACAGGTTCACGAACGCGAACGAAAGCTCGTATGAAGGCGTAGCCGCAGGAATTGTAACGGCTACAACAGCCTCGATACCCATGTATCCATTACCGGAAACCACTGCCGCAAAATTGCCCTGTGCAGACTTTGTTCCGCCGGTGACCTGCAGTTCCGTATTGAAGGATGAGCCACCAGCCGTTGCGGCAAAGCTGTCGGTGCCTTCGGCAAGACGCACGTAGGCATAGTATGTCTGACCTGCTTCGAAAACCGTAGAGGAATCAAGCGTCTCCCTCCCATAGAGAGCGCTGGATTTCACCCATTGTACGTTGGGGCCATGAAGCTCTGTATTGGTGTCGAGCGTATATCCTACACCGCTCGGCATGCTGACCTGCGGAGCCGTTGCCGCAGTCGTTCCCGCAGCAGGCGCTGTGATCGTGACGCTGGCGGTTTCTCGGCCGAATGAGGCCTCCGCCTCGGTGTCGGTTCCCGCAACGAGGGTGGTCGAAGCCGCTGTGACCCTCCTGTTGGAGGGCGTGGACTTGATCCACCATCTGTTGAACTTGTAGCCGGAATCGGGAACGGCCTCGACGCTCACCTCCGTGCCCTCGGGCCAGGTGCCCTTGAACTCGGTGCCGTAGTCGGTACCGTTAACCTTTACTGTGCCATGACCGAGCGAACTGACTTTCATGTTCACGGTGTTGCCGTTACGTGTGGGTTCGGAGCCCAGGAGCGCAGCTGATGACTTTACAGACTTTGGCTGCATCTGCGCTGCAGGTGCCGCATCTTGCTCTGATGCCGACTCTGTAGCAGGCTTATCTTCATCCTCGGGTGCCGGATCCGATGCAGGTTCATTCTCATCCCCGGATAAAGAATCCACTGCCTGTGGCTCCTTCTTCATCACAGGCTCCTGAGCTTCCTCGCCGGGCGTTGTCTCTTGCTCCTCCACCTGATCTTCATTTGATTCCGGAGCAGCCTTTCTCGTTTCAGCAGCTGCTGCCTCCTGTTTTGTTATTTCTCCTGTTTCATCATCTGCAAAAGCCATCGTCATACTGAATGACTGCATGGAAATAATCATCAGCAGTGACAGAATCAGGCTTAATATGCGTTTCCCCTCTTTCTTCATGATTTGCCTCCATCAATTCGCATGCTCCAAATTGTATGTGCTAAACAATCTATGTCACTCACAATTATAATCTCACTGACATTCCTTTTAATCTGCGTTGCGTCTGCTGTCATTGACAAACGCGCAACAGGTAGGGAGCGTATGATAAAATAATTTCGGGAGGTGTATGAGATGAGTTTTTCGGAAAGCCTAAAAGAATATATGCAGGTAGCATCACTGAGCGTTACCCGGCTTGCGGAAATGTCGGGGCTTTCGGCGTCCTCAATCAGCAGATATCTGAATGATAAGCAGGTGCCCGGTGAAGCAGCGATCCTCAGTATGTCAAAGGCGCTCTCCTCTTCACTTTCAGATGTCGAAGACGGACCGAACAAGGATGAGATTTACAGCAGACTTTATAAGGCAGCTTTTGGAACAGAGGCAGATTATGATAGCTGCATCCCCAAACTAAAGGAACTGCTTTCCGCGCTCCGGGTTGGTAACAACGATCTGGCGCGTGCTCTTTCATATGATGCATCTTATATTTCCAGGATACTCAGCGGCAGCAGAAAGCCATCAAGTTTGCCGCAATTTCTTTCCGATGTGTCTGAATATCTCGCCAGGAGGTTCCATGATACTTCCCGGGCGACAACAATAATGAATGCAGTGGGACTGGACAGCGAAGCGTCTGATCCGGAAGAACTGTCCGATGCCATACTCAGCTGGCTGGGGCAGCCTCGTGCAAAAGAGACCCCTCAGATTGCGCATTTCCTGGGCAAACTCGACGAGTTTGACCTGAACGAATTCATGGCATCAATAAAATTCGATGAAATCAAGGTCCCGACCATGCCGTTTCAACTTCCCGGCAGCAAGACCTACACGGGAATCTCCGAGATGATGCAGGCAGAGCTGGATTTTCTGAAATTTGCGGTGCTGTCAAAGTCGAAAGAGGATGTAATACTCTATAGCGATATGCCGCTTGATGAGATGTCAAAGGATGAGGAATTTCCAAAGAAGTGGATGATGGGAATGGCCCTTCTGATACGAAAGGGGCTGTCTCTTCAGATGATACATGATGTGCACCGGCCTCTTAATGAGATGCTTCTCGGACTTGAGGGATGGATACCCATGTATATGACAGGTCAGGTGCATCCGTACTATCTGCCGGATCAGACCAATCATCATTTCATGCACTTTATAAGATCAGCCGGTACTGTTGCTATATCCGGAGAAGCCATATATGGCAAACAAGGAAGCGGCAGATATATCGTAACGAGAAACAAGGATGACGTCGCCTACTACAGGCAGCGAGCAAAAGATCTGCTGCACAGGGCATCTCCTCTGATGGAGTTTTATCGCCAGGAAGAATCTTCAAAGTTCAGGAGCGAATTGAAGAAACTGATGAAAAACAATAAATCGTTTCACTGCCTGAGCAACCTCCCTCCGCTCTTTACGATGTCCGAGGAGCTCCTGGAAGAGATATTCGCTCACAACGAAGTAAGCAAACAGGAGCAGGACAGAATAAAAGCCTATCACAGGGAAAACTCCGCCCTGGCTGCGAGGAGCAATCCGGACAAACAATTCTTTCTCGAGCTCAGCGAAGTGACGCATGAGGACTACGAGAGCTATCCGGCGAGGCTGCCCGTATCCGAGCTGTTTCCCGAGTCAGATATACGCTATTCGGAAGATGAATACAGGAGGCACATAGCTGAAGCGCGAGAATTCGCCGATGAGAATCCCTGGTTCTCAATTGCGACGAATCCAATGCCGACTTTTCGCAATATAGATATCCTGATAATGCCCGGTGAGGCGGTGCTCGTATCAAAGAGCAATCCGCCCGTTATTCATTTTGAAATCTTACATCCCAGGATGATATCTGCGTTCGAACAGTTCGCACCACCGATTTATGAAAAATAGGCGTGTCTGCACCGGCAAATAAAAAAAGGGCTTTACAGCCCTTCTGCCAGGTATATCTGTGTGTAGCTTCCGTCATCGTTGCAGATGACCATCTGCTCCATCTCATCATGATCGGGATCGTACAGAGGCTCTTCTGCCTTGTATTTCACGCAGGTCCCGCAACTCGAAGAGAGGCTCCTCGGCACAGGCATGGTCCTGGCCTCGAGGCCCTTTGATTTGCAAAGCCTCTCGTATCTTATCGATCCGAAATGCATAAAAAATGTAGCAATATACGTATTCAAAAGATTTATCCTCTTTCTCTTCGCCCGTGCATCTGCGCGTGATGCGTGCTGCAGGAACCATCCCCGTGGCACATCCGTTATCATACCATAGTGAAACTCTCCGGTCTACGAGTGTAATCCGGAGAGTTCCACATAATAGGGGGTTTATATATTCGTTACCTACTTGCTGATTTTAAGGAGATAATCCTCTCCTTTTCTTTCGACGTCAACCTTGTATCCCTGACTCTCGGCATACCTTGTCACATTTTCGCAAGGTGTTGCAGAGTCCACGAGGACCTCATAATAATCCTCATTGCTCTTCATGGCCTTCTGGGTCATTATTACGGGAACCGGGCACGAAAGTCCTCTTGCGTCTACCATATCAGTCCCTCCGCTTTCTTATGCAGCATCGGCTGCTGCCTCAGCAGCTTTTTCCTTTACGTAAGTGTTTAAGATACCGATGCAGGCAACTACGATGATGCCGATGATAACTGCAATCTTACCTGCAGGTGTCGGGCCCTCTGCGCTTGAAGCGAGTCCGAAGTTGTGGCAGAATGCAGCACCAACCATGAGGCCGAGTACTGTTACTGCGCTGTCGGCATTGCCCTCACCTGACATAACGAGCTGTCTGAGCGGGCATCCACCGAGGAGCACGCAGGCAAATCCTACGAGCAGCATTCCGAGTGCATTCCAGAGTCCGTCTGTATGAGCAACAGGCTGCTCCATCATGCCCAGCTTGAATCCGCCGAGTACGAGGTTTGTGATGAAAGCAGCTACCAGGATTGCGAGGAATCCGAGGAGCAGTCTGCTCTCTTTGAAGAGAACGAGGTCTCTCATTCCGCCTACCATGCAGAGTCTTGTTCTCTGAGCGAGCACACCTACCACGAGGCCTGCGCCGAGAGAAAGAGCTATTGCAGCATGCATTGCTCCCGGGCCTGCACCTTCCTCTGAGAAGAAGATGAATGCCGGCTTGATCAGAAGAAGAGCGAAGATGACAACTTCGAGAATGGTCATCCAGTAACCCTCTGATTTAGTGAGCGTATAAGTTCTCTTGAGTGAGTATCCGTTCTTGAGGAAGAAGATACCGCAGAAGATTCCTACAACGAAGCCAACGAGGCCGAAGACGGCATTGAGGTCTCCGCCCGCAAGTCTCAGAATCATCCTGAACGGGCAGCCGAGGAACATAAGGCAGCCTACCATAGCGAAGAATCCGAGTACGAATCTTGTCATAGGAGCGCTGCCGCCCTTGGAGCTGAACTCCTTCTTTGCAAAGGATGCGCAGAACGCACCGATTACGATACCGATAATCTCAGGTCTGATGTACTGCACCGGGGCAGCTCTGTGAAGACCGAGACCACCTGCAGTATCACGCAGGAAGCATGCGATGCAGAATCCCATGTTCTTTGGGTTTCCGGCAAATGCAAGTGCTGCTGCGATAACGCCGATAACAAGACCGGCGATGATAATAAACAGCTTGTCATTTTTCTTTTCAGTCATAACAATATCCTCCATTAAAAATCCTAAAATTGCACGGGAAACATCCCACACACTATAAGATTGTAATCCTCTGATTCTGACAATTCTAATTGTTTGGGGCTATTTGCATTAAGCACTGTTATAGATTAAGTCTATATGTACAGCGAGCGCCCAAATAGCAGACCGGCGCCCGCATCTTAATGGCGAAGCCGCTCATATTATGATAAAATTCGCTTGTCAGTAATTATCGATATACAGAGAGGATAAAAATGGCAGAAAACAAAAAACCTGACAAAAGCGGAACTGACCGCCTGCTGGATGCAGCCAGACTCATACGCAGCGAGGTCACGGAAAGAGCAGATGGTTTTCTGGAGGGAAAATACAATCCCGGAGATGAGATCAAAGGCAAAGCAGTAAAGGCAACGACAACCGCCATTCTGATTGCCTCCCTCCTTACGGGTCTGTCTTTTTCAGGTCCTGCTGAGCTTAACGAAGATCAGGCGAGCTCGCAGCTCAGGCCGGCTCCTATTGTAATGGACATAGATGACTATATGAACACAAGCGTCAATGATGACGACGATGCGGATGAACAAAAGAGCGCAAAACCGGGCTTTATTGCAAGGTTCAAGCAGGCCGTACTGAGCCTCCCATCATCTGTAAGGTTGCTTATAATTACACCCCTATGGGCCATTGGAACAGCAATGATGACGGTGGTGTCGTTCCTCTGGAATATAATCTTCTCATCACCGCTCGGTGCGTTTATCGCTTCGTTTGCAGTGGGATTTGCAGTCCTATTCGGGCTGTTTGCCGTTACGGCCAAGATGCTCTTCCCTGACGTGCCCCTTAGAAAAATACTGAGCAAAAGAAATGTACTGGTGCTCGGGATTGCAGCACTGCTCCTTGCAGTCATAGACTGGCTGGCGCCCATGTACTGGCATCAGTATCCTGCCGTAGCCGCTGCGGTCAAGCTCGGAACCGGAGCGTTCGTAATCGGAGTTATATGCTACAGAGTTAACAAGCTGCTCCACAGAGAAAAATATACCAATCTCCCCGAAGCTGCAGTCTGATATCCGTTAAAGCATGTCAAAAGCGGCATCGATAAATACCCAAAAACCACTGCGACCCGGCATCATGCCGGATCGCACTTTAATTGCATCTTATCTGTATTACTGATTATCTACCTTTACAGGTGTTGCGGCTCCGCCTATTCCTTCGGCTGCAAGAGCTGCCGGTATCCCTCTCATCAGTTCATCATGGAGAGCCCAGTAATCCGAAGTCCTGGTCCACACCCTGACAGCATACGTCAATCCGCCGGGTATGGGTGCTGCAGGCACCACCTGAGGCGCCGGATCATCGATTGCATGCTCTGTATTCTTAATCACGGACATTATCGTATCCTGCACCTTATCCACAGCAGTATCGCCTCCTATATTAAAGGAAACATCCACCCTGCGCAGGGTCTCTGCCGTCGCATTTGAAATGCTCGCATTCATCAGGTTGCCGTTCGGAACCGACACTCTCCTGTTGTCGAATGTGGTGAGCACCGTATAGACCAGCGATATGCTCCTGACGTATCCCTCCTCACCTGTCGACGCCACTATGTAATCCCCTACGCCAAACGGCCTGAATATGAGGAGCATGATGCCGCCTGCGATATTCCCGAGCGCGCCCTGCAGGGCCATTCCTATGGCGACTCCGGCGGAGGCTATCAGCGCAACAAGGGAGCTCATAGGCACACCGAGCACGGCAACTATCGAAGCTGCAAGTATCACATACAGTACGGCTTTCACCGATGTGATGATGTAGCCCGCTGCCGTGGTGTCGAGGGATTTGAATCCCCTCATCTTTCCTATCACTTTTACGAGTTTTCTTATCAGGAATCTTCCGACCAGATATATAAGGACAGCCACGATTATGCGCAGCCCCATATCGACTGCTATGTCCGCGAATTTCTCCAGTATTCTGTCCCAGTTGCCTGTATTAATTTCCATTTCCTTACCCGTTTCCTTTCTTTAAACAAATCAAATCTTAACACGGACAGACCGTGCTGTCCATTTCACTGCCGCACGTTGAAGGAAACCTCCTCCTGATGTTATACTTTCATGGTGTAAAACAATATATCCGAACAGTTTTCGGATGCATCAATACGAAAAGAAAAAAGGAAGGAGCTCTTGATAAAAATGAAAAGAGTTATTACATACGGAACTTACGACCTGCTGCACTACGGTCATATCAATCTGCTCAAGAGAGCCAAGGCCCTCGGAGACTACCTCATAGTCGCCATCTCAACGGACGAGTTCAACTGGAATTCAAAACAGAAGAAATGCTACTTCACCTATGAGCAGAGAAAAGCACTTGTTGAGTCCGTCAGATATGTCGACCTCGTTATCCCCGAGGAGAGCTGGGAGCAAAAGAAAAGCGACATGCACGAGTATCACATAGATACATTCGTAATCGGAGACGACTGGGAAGGCAAATTCGACTTCCTTAAAGAAGAAGGCGTCGATGTCGTATACCTCGCCAGAACACCTGAAATCAGTAGCAGCCAGATCAAAAAAGACCTCTACGACGCAAATGCAGTCGACGGCGAGTCCAAGACAAATCACGACGAAATCGATACAAACCCCGGGCGCTGACAGCGCAGTCTTAATATTTTAAATCAATTTCGATAAGCATCACGCATCCACAGTCACAGCGCTGTAAAATGCGTGATGTTTTTCTTTATTTTCACCACTGCTGCTCTTTAAAAACAACGAAAAATCACGCATCTGATACTAAAAGTATTAGAATGCGTGATTGTGTACTTGGATTATGTCACGTATTTTACGCTATACGAATCACTAATACGTGATTATATCCTGCGTGAGTTCATCGACCGTGACGTTCGGGTTGTGGTAATGCTCTCTTTTGTCTGTGATGGCACCCATGCTGATTGCACCCTGCGGGCAGTACTGCAGGCAGCCGCAGCAGGATATGCACTTATCCCCGAATACGACGGCCTTGCCGGCATATCTGATGTTTTCAGTCGGGCAGATCTTTGCACACTGTCCGCACATCACGCATTTGTCTGATGCCTTGAGGCTCTGGCCTTTCTTTCTTGCGATAGCCGCCCACTGCGAATGCTCGACCCTGTTAAATATGGCTTTGCCGAGTCTCTTGTCCGTTTTTGCACCGGCCTTTACATCGGCGGCGATTTTTGAGGCGAATTCCTCGGACCTGGCCTGAGCGGCCTCTGCTCCCATCTTCGGAATCATCAGGTCGTGCGGGAATAGCCATATGCAGCTGCACTGATGTGATACTGCGGCCCAGTAGTCAAGAGGTATGAGCTCGTTCAGTTTGCTGAGTCCTTCACCCTTATATGCTGCGCACTGAGTGATGCCGAATGTGTATGCATCCGGGCTCACCTTGATGTCATGCAGGTATCTCTCCACATGCCCCGGGAGTCCTCCGCCGTAGCATGGAAATATGAATCCCACGCGCTTTGCTTCTCTTACATCTGTAACTACCGGGTATTTGCGCATCATGACGATGTCGGTGTCACCCAGATCCTTTGCGATATTCTTGGCCATATCCAGGCAATTGCCCGTGCCCGAATAACAGAAAATAATATTCTCTTTCATAATAAAATCTCCCCAATATCTACGGTAACTGTATTGAGGAGATTATACACTTTTAACTCTGATAAAAACAGTGTTTTGGAAACTAATTTGCTCGAATTAGTTTCTCGCAGATCCTGCCTCTATTCCATGTCCTTGAGAGCCTGGTCCATCGGTATCCTGCGTATGCGGCGGAAATCCACCAGCATTACAAGGAGGTATCCGAAGAACACCAGCACGCACATCCTGAGCATGCCGGACGGGCTCAGCACGAATGGAAAGTATCCGTCGAGTCTGCTCATTATGAGTTTCCATAGAACCGACATTATCTTCTTCGCGGCAAATACGGTGATGACTTCCGAAATGATGACCACAATCGTCGTCGTAACAAGATACAGCCCCGCTACTTCTCTGTCGGTGTATCCGAGTATCTTTACCATGGATATGGACTTCTCATTTCGCTCGACTATGACCTTGGTCAGGAGGAATATGAGCACTGCCGACAGCAATATGCAAAGATACTGGAAGTAGAGCATGTACGCTCCCATCGAATGGTCGAGCTGAGCCGCCATTTTGTGAATGTCCTCGCTTGTCACCACGGCAGCGACGAAATCATCATCTATATCCGTAATCTCGCTGTCCGAGAAATAGCCGTTGTAGCTGTCCTCACGCCTGTCAAAGAGAGCATTGAAATTATCTATATCCGTAAAGAAAGAAACCCCGCTGTCGAATTCCACTATCTTTTTAATCCTGAAGTCAAATGAATCATAGCCGAATTTCTCTCTGAGCCTTATCTCATCACCCTCTTCCAGGTTGTATTTATATGCGCATGCGGTCGAAAGACATATCTCGTTTTCTTTCATGTCTGCAGGTATGTCAATGTATCTGTTTCCGGGTTCCATACCATAGGCCGTCACGGTCTCTCCTTTTCCGCCGTTGTCATAGACGAGATCCTCCATGCTGAATTTCTCGGCATCCGGATTTACCGTCTCAATTTTGTTTCCATCCTCATCCCTGTCGCTTGTCAACACTAGCTGATAATCCGCGAGCATCATCTCATCGGCATGCGCCTGATACCACGACAGCGTATCCGGCATGCCCACAGCCATGGCCAGCATTACCATAACAAAGCCTATGCCGACGAGCAGCATGAAGTAACCCGCTATATTCTGCAGGAAGATTCTCATCCTGAATCTCCTGATAAATGAGAAGTCCGGAAGCTTCAGACTGCGCTTTCTGCGCGAATTCGTCAGATCATTTCTGAGGAACCTGAGCGGAGAGAATCTCATCTTGCGCTTTATGATAAACCAGTTGATCACGAGCATCATGATAATCGGAATAATCGTCGTCCTGACAAAAGCTTCAGACGTCCATACGGTATCGAACTTCGGCAGGCTGTAGCTGTTGAAGTACATGGCACTGACAACGTTCTTGAAAAATGTGTATCCGAGTATATTTCCGGCTGTCGCTCCGAGCAGCGTCACTATGACGGGCGGCTCGAGATAATTGATGGTAAGTTCGCGCCTTGTATATCCCGATGCCCTCATCGTTCCGATAACAGGAGCTTCCTTGGCTATGGTATTGCTTTCGGTCACACCGAAAATAAACGCCAGTACCACGACCAGTATGTTTAGTATCACGCCGCCCATGGCTCTGTCCGCTCCGAAATCATCGGGCGCGAATTGAATGGCGGCATTGGCATACTCGGGTACGAAGTCCTCTATCTCGTTATCCGCAAACGCCGCCTGAGTTATAAGCGCCTTGAGGAAGTTATCCGAGACCCTCTTCTCGTTCCTGACGTCCGCAGGGGTCTCCTCATATAGCCACGCATATTCATACACCTCATCCGAGTTTATTCTGTCCCAGCCCTCTTTTGTAGCCATGGCTACATCAAAGGTCAGGGCATCGAACATGGAGTCCGTGCTGTCTTCGTGAAGCGTGCTGTAGTTGGGCAGCGCCACGAGGCCTGACACCGTGAACTCCGCGCCGCCGACAGTAATCCTGTCACCCACCATGATATCCTGATTATTGGCATGCATGCGGTCGATTGCTATTTCGTCCTCAGTCTCCGCAAGCTTTCCTTCCATAATGTACGGAATGTTGATGTTATCCCTGTTGATGAATACACGGATTCCGGAGTCTCTGGTTCCGTCTCCGTCTATGTCCTCATCCGTATCCTTTCTGAAGTTTTCGAAGAGTCTTACCGGAACAGGCCTGAAATACGGGTCATCAAGATCATAATCTCCCACTGCATTCTCGTAGTCCTCGTGAGCCTTCCTGTCCGCTTCATCATAAAGCCTTTGGAGGTTTTCCCTGTAGTCCCCGCTTGCGTATGCTTCTCTTATATCGTCTGCATCTATTTCGTCATATGCGTCATAGACGTAGTACGCCCTGACATTGACCTTATCTCCCTCTTCTATGTCCTCAAAGAGATCGTCATCTGCCTTATCCTTGAGCACGAAATGTCCGTCCTCGCGCATCTGGGCCGATTTGACCCTTTCCGCTGCTGCAAGCAGTGAGTTGTTGGCCACATACATGCCTGAAATAAAGCCGATCATCAAAGTCAGGAAGATGAAAATCACTATGTATTTCTTCCACTCCGATATGAGTTCGCGGAGCACCCTGGTGCGGAGCGGATTTCCAATGCTGCTTTTTTTAGCTGCACCCATCGCTGTCCTCCCCTACCAATCAAGCTCCGTAGCCGAAATCTTTTCCGTATTGTAGTCATCATGCCTGACCGCGCCGTCCCTGAGTCTGATGACGTGATCTGCCATGTCCTTTATGGCTTCGTTGTGCGTGACGATGACGACTGTGTTGTTGTACTTTTTATTAACATCCTCTATTAGCTTTAAAATCTCCTTTGATGTGTTGTAATCGAGGGCTCCCGTCGGCTCATCACAAAGCAGTATATCCGGATTCTTCACTATAGCTCTTCCTATGGAAACCCTCTGCTGCTGTCCTCCCGAAAGCTGATTGGGAAGTTTGTGCCTGTGTTCCGATAGTCCGAGCACATCAAGCAGCTCCTCCATATCGAGAGGGGCGTCCGAAAGATAAGCTCCTACCTCTATGTTTTCCTTTACATTCAGATTCGGTATGAGATTGTACAGCTGGAAAACATATCCGAGGTGGCGGCGTCTGTACTGCGTAAGTGCTGCTTCGTTCATCTCCGCCAGCGAGTCCCCGTCTATGCTTATTACGCCAGAGTCTGCGTTGTCTATACCTCCGATTATATTAAGGAGCGTGGACTTGCCGGAGCCTGACGGTCCGAGCAATACACAGATCTCACCCTTATCAGCAGAGAAGTTCACACCCTGCAGGACTTCCTGCCTGGTCTCTCCCTCGCCGAAGCCTTTTTTAATATCTGCGATTTCCAAGAACTTTTCCTTGTTCTTACTATCAGCCATTTTTGAATTCTCCTCTGTTTATTAGTGTGTTTTAATTAAGTTAGTTTATTCTAACAAATTATAGACCTCTTTCTTTCGTTAGTCAAAAGTTTACAAACTTCAAAACTCTCGATATACTTTTGCTGTAAACAGATTCAATAATTACTCGAAACGGAGATTTCGGAACATGAAGAATTCCGCAAGAAAAACACAGAGCGAAAAAGCTGCTTCAAAATCCAAAGAACTGCAGCAAAAAAAGAAGACCGAGTCGGAACCCAAAGAGGTTCTTTATCAGGTTAAGACCAAGAGAACTTCGGATGTAATCAAGGCCTATATCACTTTCACATACCGGGTGTTCCATCCTAAAGTAACTGCAAGGATGGTGCTCTACGGGCTTTTGATATTCGTGCCCGGCTTCTTCGTTAAAGCTCAGGCTCTCAAGATTGTTCTG
>ONJG01000084.1 GCA_900318105.1 uncultured Eubacteriales bacterium | reverse complement strand
TTGTTTCTCTTGACCTTGCCGGAGCCTGTAACGTGCAGACGCTTCATGGCGCCTCTGTGTGACTTCATCTTGTTCTTAGCCATTTTGGATCATCCTCCTGTATATTATTCTTATTTCTTCTCTTTTTTGGGGGCGAGGAACATGTTCATTCTGCGGCCTTCCATCTTTGGTTCCTTTTCGATCTCTCCGACCTCGGATACCAGTTCCGCAAATTTGTTCATCGCATCAAATCCGAGCTGAGTATAGCCCATCTCTCTGCCGCGGAATCTCAGGGACACTTTTACTTTGTCGCCGTCCGTGAGGAACTTGGTCGCGGCTTTGGCCTTGACCTCTATGTCGTGGTTCTCTATGGACGCGCTGAGCCTGATTTCCTTGATTTCAGTGACGCGCTGGTTTTTCTTGGCGTTCTTTTCTTTCTTTTGCTGCTCGTAACGGTATTTGCCGTAATCGAGAATCTTGCAAACCGGCGGATCCGCATTAGGTGAAATATTCACAAGATCGAGATCTGCCTCTTCTGCCATTGCGAGCGCCTCGTCTATGCTGACGATACCGCGCATTTCGCCTTCTTCGTCAATGAGTCTGACCTCTCTGGCCCTGATATCCTCATTGATCTGGGTCTGTTCCCTCTTATTATCTCTGCCGCCTATGGCTATGCCCTCCGTTTCTTAATAAACTCTGACAAAATACCCTGCCGGCGATAAAAAATCGCGGCTGCAAAAGCATCCGCGACATGAGACACCATCTGGTGTTTTTAACATGTATGTGGCCCTACGAGCGCTGGCTGTAAGGCGAGAAGCGGATAACTTCTGCTTTGACCTCGCTTATTATATGCGCCGGGCTTTGTAATGTCAACAAAATCTTATGATTTGCCCCGTTCAGAGCTCATTTTTTATCAGATCCTCATACGATTCCCTCTTTACGACCGTCCTCGCCTGTCCGTCCGAGATCATAATCATGGCAGGTCTCGGAATCCGGTTGTAGTTGGAAGCCATGGAGTAGTTGTATGCTCCAGTGGTAAGCACGGCTATTATATCTCCGCGCTCAGGCTTTGTAATCTTGACATCCTCTGCGATTCTGTCGCCGCTCTCGCAGCACCTCCCCGCAATGGTGCACTCATAATCTGCGCTGCCCGTCATCCTGCTTGCGTTGAGCACGGTATATTCGGATCTGTACAGGGCAAATCTCGGATTGTCGGTCATGCCCCCGTCTATCGTCACATAATTGCGATATCCCCTGACCTCCTTGGTGCCGCCGGCCGTATAGAGAGTAACGCCTGCATTTGCAGCTATGCTCCTGCCGGGCTCCATATACACGACGGGCATTTCGACGCCGCATCTGCTGCACGCGGCTTTGAGATGCTCTGCAATCTCGGCTATTCTGCCCGGGATATCGAGAAGCGGATCGCGATCGGTATAGCGTACCCCGAGTCCTCCTCCGATATTAAGAGCCCTGAGTTTAAAGCCGTATTCCTTATTCATTCGCGCGGCATACTCTATGAGTATCTCTGCCTGGCGGTTGAATGATTCGCTTTCGAATATCTGAGATCCCACGTGGCTGTGAAAGCCCTCCACGCTTATATTGCTGCTGGAAAGAGCCGCCCTTACAAACTCATCAGCCTGCCCCGTGTCTATCGGTACCCCGAACTGGGAGTCCACCTTTCCGGTGTTGATGGCTTCGAGCGTATGCGGATCAAGTCCCACAGTGAGCCTCAGCAGTACTTTCTGCTTTATGCCGGCCCTGCCTGCTGCGTTGTCCAGGACTTCAAGCTCGTTGTGATTATCCACGACAAAGAAACCGATACCGCTTGAAACGCCGTATTCTATGTCCTCATCCGTTTTATTAGTGCCATGAAAGAACATCTTCTCAGGCGGAAATCCCGCGGCAAGAGCCGTATATATCTCTCCCGGAGATACGACATCTATGCACATGCCCTCGGATTCCACTATGGGATATATACCCTTGAAGCTGAGAGCCTTGCTGGCATATAAAGGTGCACTGCCTTCTCCGAAGCTCTCATGCATTGCATTTACATAGGTCCTGCAATTCTTTCTCAGTACATCCTCATCCATCACATACAAGGGTGTGCCATGCTCCGATGCGAGATCTGCAGCATCCATGCCCCCTATGGTGAGGTGGCCTTTTTCGTTTACATTCAGATTGTCATATAACATTTTTATTCCTTTTACAGCATATGTGCCAGGAGTTCCTCCCTGCTCTGGTGCGAGAGGTATGCAGGAGGTACATCAAACAGGGTTCTGGCACCCGACTGACCCTCTTGATTCATGCGGTATGCCGCCCTTGCTGCGGCCACGAGTATACTGCTCGTAAAATGCGGGTTTGAGTCGAGGTCAAGGCTGAATTCAATCGTGTTGCTGAATTCGTTGTCAAATCCCGTGCGGCCTGATCTCAGCACGCTGCCGCCATGCGGAAGTCCCGCATGTTTTTCGTCAAGCTCCTCCTGAGTTATGAATTCCACGGTGGTGTCATATGGCTCGAAATATGCAGGCATGGTTTTGATGGCCTCTTCTATGGCGGATTTGTCCGCTCCGTCCTCGGCAACCACATAGCACTCACGCAGGTGCATTTCCCTTGCCGTAAACGTCGGATGTTCTCCTGCCCTTACCTTTTCAAGGGCTGCCTCCACAGGTACCGTATACTGCCTGGCATCGGCAACTCCCTCTATGCGCCTTATTGCGTCGGAGTGTCCCTGGCTTACGCCTCTGCCCCAGAAAGTATAGCTGTCTCCCTCGGGAAGCGCCGCGTCTGCCAGTATCCTGGCCAGCGAAAAGTATCCGGGATCCCAGCCGCATGATATTATTCCTATCTTTCCCGATGCGGATGCTGCCGCATCCACGTTTGCAAAGTGCTCAGGTATTTTTGAATGATTGTCGAAACTGTCGATTACGTTGAAATTTGCTGCAAGTTCCGGTGTCATCCACGGCAGGTCCGTTGCGCTTCCGCCGCAAAGGATGAGCACGTCTATCTCATCTTTCATGCTGCCTATCTCGTCATAAGAGATAACCGGCACATCACATACCGTCCTGACAATTGCAGGGTCCCTTCTGGTGAATACAGCCGCAAGCTCCATATCCGCTGCCTTGCTTACTGCAGCCTCTGCGCCTTTACCTATATTTCCGTATCCGACTATTCCTATTCTCATTGTCCTTTTAACCTTTCCTTTAATCTGCCAGCAAATCGTTCATATCATAAAGACCTGCGGGCTTATTTACGATAAATCTCGCTGCATCAACCGCCCCGTCAGCAAAGAGTGCCCTGTCAAGTGCCTGGTGAGTCACCGTTATGGTCTGGGTGTTTGTTCCGAACATCACCTCGTGTGTTCCCACGATATTACCCATCCTCACTGCATTGATGCCTATCTCATCCACTTCTCTTTTGCAATTTCCGCTTCTTCCGGTATTGTAATGAAGCTCCGGCCTGGCATCCCTTACTGCATCCGCGAGCATAAGCGCCGTTCCGCTCGGAGCATCGACCTTTCTGTTGTGATGGGTCTCCACTATCTCAACATCGCATTTGCCGAACTTGGCCGCTATCTCATTTACAACCCTGGCCACAAGAGCAACTCCGACGGACATATTTGCGGATTTGAACACCGCTATGCTCTCTGAGGCTTTCTCAATCATGCCCATTTCATCTTCGGTCTGGCCGGTAGTGCAGACCACGACGGGAAGCCCCCTCTCCGTGCAGTAGTCCATAAGATCCTTCGTGCCTTCGTGATGAGAAAAATCGATCACAACATCCGCAGGTCCCGTGTAATCCGATGGCTTAAGAAATGCTCCGTCAGCCCCGGTGGGCGTGATGCCGGCTATAACTTCCATATCTTCCGTCTGCTCTATGGTGCGCGCCAGTATCCGGCCCATGGCACCGTCTATGCCGTTAATAACAACTTTCATTAAATTACTCCCACTTCTTTCATAGCAGCTTTGAGCCTTGCGAGATTGGCCTCCTCCATGCGGTACATAGGCGATCTCAGAATAGGATCGCAGTATCCGAGAACAGCCATTGCTTCTTTAACCGGTATGGGGTTGACTTCGCAGAAGAGCGACGCCACCAGCTCGTTGTATTTGCACTGAAGTGTTGCGGCTCCTTCCACATCACCGGCCCAGAATCTGCTGCAGATCTCACGTGTTTCAGCCGGCACTACATTGGACAGCACGGAGATTACTCCCTTGCTTCCCATCGCAAGAAGCGGGACTATCTGATCGTCATTGCCCGAGTACAGATCGAGCTTATCTCCGACGAGAGCAAAAGTGCTCACGATTTTTGAGATATCTCCGTTCGCCTCTTTGATGGCTGCAATTCCGTCTATCTCTGCGAGCTTTGCATATGTTGCAGGCTCTATATTGACACCTGTCCTTGAAGGCACATTATATGCGATAATCGGCACGCTGCTGACCTCGGCATACTCTTTGAAGAGCTTTACAAGTCCGCCCTGTGTGGCCTTATTGTAGTAAGGTGTGACCACGAGGCAGGCATCTGCTCCTGCTTCGCAGGCAAATCTTGTGAGCTGTTTGCCGTACTCTGTATCGTTGCTTCCGGTTCCTGCGATAACGGGAACCCTTCCTGCAACTTTCTCAACCGCAAATCTTATGCATTCTTTGTGTTCTTCATCACTCAGCGTCGAACCCTCGCCTGTGGTTCCTGCGATTACAAGAGCATCTATGCCCTGCTCAATCTGCCAGTCGATAAGTCTGCCGTACTGTTCATAATTAACACCGTCTTCCGTCATTGGTGTTATGAGCGCAGTTGCAACTCCTTCGAAAATAGTTTGTGTCTTTGCCATTTTGTTCCTCCTCATCATTATCCCAACAGCATTAATGAGACGAGGCTATCGATTGATCCCATCCTTTATGCAAAAAGGCAGCCATACGCATATGGCTGCCGGCAAGAACATAATAAGATCTCATCCTGGATAGCACTCCGCGTAGTTGCGACAGTCGTCCGGATATTATTCCGTCCGCCCAGATCGGTCGGTATGCAGGCCTTCCTCTCTTCGGCATCCGTCCCTTTCACAAATCGCGTTCTGCACAACATTACAATTTGCTACTGATGACCAGATGCGTCCTCTATCTCAATGCAGGAATTGTATTATTATTTCAGAGCACTGTCAAGTGCGGCATCTTGCAATCAGCCTGTTTTTGCCATATACTTTATCGAAATTGTTAAAGATTGACGGGAATTGAAAACAAGGGGATCAGATATGGGAGTAAAGACAGCAAAATTCGGAGGCTCATCAGTTGCGGACGGCATACAGCTTGCCAAAATCAAAGACATAATAGAAGCCGATCCAGGCCGCCGCTATATAGTGGTGTCTGCACCGGGCAAACGCTTTGACGGAGACAGCAAGATAACCGATCTTCTGTTTATGTGCAAGGCTCAGGCTGACCACAACATACCTTACGAGCAGCTGCTCCAGGTGATTACGGACCGCTACAGCGCCATTAAATACAACCTCGGCGTTGACGTCGACCTGGACAGCGAGTACGAAACCATACTCAAGAAACTAGGCGAAGGCTGCAGCGAGGATTATATCGCAAGCCGCGGAGAATACCTCTCTGCCATTCTCGTAGCCGCATATCTCGGATATGACTTTGTGGACACCGAGGGACTTATACTCTTCGACAGCAAAGGCAGACTCCTCACCGAGGAAACCAATGAAGCCCTGTCCCGCGAGCTCGCAAAGCACGAGCGCGCTGTCCTTCCGGGGTTTTACGGAAGTGATATCAAAACAGGAGAAATACGCATATTGTCACGCGGAGGCTCCGATGTGACAGGCTCTCTTGTGGCACGTGCCGTTAATGCCGACATCTATGAAAACTGGACCGACGTTTCGGGCCTTCTTATGGCGGATCCCCGCATCGTGGATAATCCGAAGCCCATTGAATATATTTCTTACATGGAGCTTCGGGAGCTCTCGTATATGGGAGCGTCCGTGCTTCATGACGAGGCTGTGTTCCCGGTCAGGCTTGCCGGTATTCCGATCAATATCAGAAACACAAATTCACCGGAAGATCCGGGCACAATCATCACGACGGAGAGTTCATACGATAACGATAAGCTCTTCTCCGGAATTGCCGGCAAACAGCCATTCACTGTCATCACGGTTTATAAGAACATGATGAACAAGGAAGTCGGTTATGTAAGGCGTGCCCTTACCGTACTTGAGGACCTCGGCATCAGTTTCGACCACATCCCTACCGGAATCGATTCGCTTTCTGTCGTAATAGAGAGCGCCGCACTTGAGGATAATCTCGATGAAGTCTTAAAGGAGTTCGAACAGAGACTGCATCCCGATGAGATTAATGTCATTCCGGACATCGCCATGATAGCCGTTGTAGGAATGGGACTTGTCAGAAACATCGGTGTGGCTGCAAAAATTACGAAAGCTCTCTCGGATGCCGGAATCAACATCCGCATGCTCAACCAGGGCACGAGCGAGATCAACGTAATAATCGGTGTCGAGTCACAGGATTTCAAAAAAGCAAGCAGAGCCATCTATGAAGCTCTTACAAATTAGTCACATTTTGCAATTAACAACCCGGATATGAAAATCATACTTGCATCAGCATCGCCCAGAAGGCTCGAAATAATGAACAAACACGGAATAAGCCCCGTGGTAATCCCGACGGACACAGATGAAACACTTACAGGCCATCCCACCATGACAGAGGCCGTGGAGGACCTCTCTCATCGCAAAGCCCTCTCCTGCTACGAGAGCATCAAGGCAGACCGGGACTTGTCCGAAAAGTATAAAGGCCATTTAATCATCGGAGCAGATACCATAGTCTATACTGACAGGATACTGGGCAAACCAGGGGACGCCGATGATGCGAGGCATATGCTCAGATCATACAGAGGCACCTATCACTATGTGGTCACGGGTATTAGCCTTATTGATGCGGACAGCGGCTCATCCGAGGTTCTGAGTGATGTCACAAAGGTCTGGTGCGTAAACTACAGCGACGATGATATCGAGGACTATATATCCAGAGAAGAGCCGTATGACAAGGCCGGCTCGTATGCCATACAGGGATATTTCGGCCGCTACATAGATCACATCGAGGGTGATTATGAGAATGTCATAGGACTGCCCTTCTATCGTATAGAGGATAAAATCAAGCCATACATCTGAAAAGAAAAGAGCCTGAACGGCTCTTTTCCTTTTGCTCGGATTTCCCGCTTAACAGTTTACTCACCGATATGCGCTTCAATCGTCTCTGTCATAATCACTCTCTGATACACATCCGTCAGAAGTCCCAGGAACTCTATGTCACAGTCCTCAAGCTCCTTATCCTCGATCTTTAGATCATCCTGCTTTGTAACGCGGATGGCTCTTCCGTAAGTTTCTGTCTTTTTGAGATTACCTTCCGCGTCGTAATAGTCAAAGAGGAATTCTATCTTGTCTCCTGACTGGAATTTCTGAGTTCCCTTTTTCATAAAGGCAAACTCATCATCCACAAAATCGTAACCCGTGATCTGTCCTTCGACCGCGGACTTTGCATCCGTCGCAGGATCCCACTCAACGTGAATCAGTATGTCCTCCTCTTCGTTGAGCCTGGCCTTTACATCACCGGTATATACAACTCCTTCGTCTGTTTCTCTTGCAGGCTTTGATTCATAGCAGACAAGTCTGTCGTTCATATACACCCATGTGTCGTCCATATCCACCATGGGATGACCGTCCGCATCCTCTCCGCCGATATGCTGCGAGCCGAGATACCTCATGGTCCCGTCCTCTGCCTTCTGATATACCATGGTCTGACAGTCTGCAACTATACCCCATGTCTTTTCGGGCAGCTCCACCTGCCATCCGTCACCTGTATCCTTGAGAGGGATGTCTATCAGAGTATCCACAGGATCGTAGTCCTCAAAGCCCTTGACGTACCACTCTCTGTCGGTATAGTCCCCACCAAGGGAATCCAGAATGGACAGAACGGACTGTTTGTCCTTATCGACTGCTTTTTCCTTTTCTTTCTGTTTCTGGACGGCGATTATACTGAACACATCGTTGAACAGCTTTCTTTGATTGTCCAGTGAGAGCTTCTCAAATTCGCTTGCATTATTGTCGTAGGCGAATATCTGACTGTATGGCAGCGAGAGTGAAATACCGTTGATGCCTTTGGCCGAGTCCTTGTTCCTGTATACGACACTGGCCTTAAGAGCATTTATGAGCTCATCTTTTTCTTTCTGTGAGCATATCGAGTCATTGACATCGGCATCATCCAGCTTGTCCACAAAGTCTATGAGATCTATCTGCATACCTTCATAGAAAGGATAAGCGTTCATGGCTGCAAGCCCGAAGTCAGCAAAGTCGCCCGGGTCCTTTCTTATGGCCTCATCTGTCTTTACAAACATATCTGCCAGTTTATCATATGCGGGCTTCAGAAGTGTCAGGTCCACAAATGACAGCGTTGTATCTGTCTGCGCTTTGCCATCCTTAATTGCGGTATTAAACTGGTCATAAGTGGATACGACAGCCCTTCCGAAATCCTCTGACGGAAGGCCCGGATTCTCTGCCAGCCTGCCGAATGCATCAGTGTAGAACCATCCGAAACCACCTTCGTTCTCCTCCGAAGCCAGATAATAGTCTGCATATGGCTCAAGTACCGTTCCTATTTCTATATCCTGCATCAGGCATGCATCAAATCCTATAACATCCAATCTGACACCTGAATTTTTAATAGCCTCAGCTATTTCTGAAACGCGAATACCCTGGAAATCGTCTTTATCCTCCCGGTGCGCCATGTCATCGGTGCCGTATCCGTACGGCATTCCGCCTCCGTGGTCCCAGAGAATAAGCATATAACGGTCAGCAGGATATTTTTCCTTGGTCCACTTGATGAAATCCTCAAGTTCCGCAGGCTCCTCCATGGATTTGATATCAAGGGGCATGACTTTTTCAACATCACCGCTCTTAACCGTGTATCTGCCGTAGCTCTTATCGTCTATACCATTTGTGAACCATCTGTCCGAGCCGCCTGCTTCAAGCACGAAAGTCAGGGCATCTCCCCGCTTGGTCGCATCCTGCATCATCCTGATATTCGCAGACGCAGCACCCATCTTCTTTTCAAGATTGGAGCCTATTATGTATTCCATGACCACAACGCTTTTGTCAGCCGAATGATTGGGGAAGAATTTCTCCCTGGATGTTGTCATCTTGCTTATATCCGCTGCTGCAGTCCCCATTGTATCCTTCCTGCTCAGAGCCTTGTCATCAGATACAATGTCTTTTGCATCGTTGTAAGTGTCGGTGAGTATGCTGTTTACCAGAAATTTTGGCGGATATTGCCTGATTGTCAGGAAGCCGACGCCCAGCACCAGCACCATAATTTCAACGGCGGATATCAGGCCTATGACCGCGTGAATTAGCTTATTTCCTACTCTTCCGTAGTCCTTGTACGGTCTGAACTCAGGCGCCGTAAATCTGCTTTTTCCAAGTGCGAGTATAGCGAGTCCGAGCAGCGGAAATATCCATATGAGAATAGTGTATAAAAAGCCTTTGCCGAAACTCTTGGCCAGTCTGTGGTAAAGTCTCAGCAGGAAAAAGCCATACACGATAAATGCCACTATCATGTATGCATAGCCCGTTCCCTCCTGAGGCCCGAGATAGTACGCTCCGATTACAAACACAGCCGTGATTATAAACGGTCTCCAGAACGATCTCATGCCACGGAAGAGCACTGTCGAAAACTCTTTCTCAGCAAGGAACGGTATTATCGCTGTTTTCCTTCTCAGTCCCATTTTTCCGAGTATCAGATAATATGCCGTGGATTGTAATATCCATGGGATAATCCAATATATCGGTTTCATCAAGAAGTATTGCTGAATCATAATCCTGTCCCCCTTTTACTGCAGATATGCGCCTGCTATTGTATGTATACGATAGCAGTTTTACGCAGGGCATTAATAATTCTGAGAATACCACTGTACAAAAGTCCCATGCCGTAAATAAACGTAAGGGCATAGTCATCCTTAAATACGAATCCGAAAACCATGGCCAGTATGGCAATCAGGATATTTCCGATACCCGTTATCAGCTTCAGTTTCCACGATCCGCTCTCAATTTTCCGTGCATCCAGAGCCAGCATTATATCTATGGCACCCGAAGACGCATATACGCAAAGAAGGTATAGCATCACAAAATATTTGGATATGGTGATGGTAAATGCGAATATTGCCAGATCCAGAAGTATAACGCCGGTATAAAGCGAGTTCTTTCCTCCCACCATATGCCTGGCCATGGTGAAGTAAAACCAGAGATTTCTGATTCCAAGTCCGAGAAGAGTGAAACTTATAATAATGCTTATTATCCTGACTCCGCTGCCGGGCGACAGGATAATAACCACGCCGAAAAAGGCGATTAAAAGTCCGCCTATGATATTACTGATTCTCTGGCCGCTAGTCATCGGATTTACCTGCCTTCCTGAGCAGCTCTGCGTAATCCCTTATACCCTTGAATCCCATCTTCTCATAATCTATGGAACGCCCTGCGAGCCTGTTTCCTGATGAGAATATCCTGTTGGTCACCATACTCTTTTGTGCCATGGCTGCCAGGGTGAACTTTCCGATATATGTGGATTCTTTAGCTGATTTGTCAGCTTCGATGTACTCACTTTTGTATTTGTCTATATCAAAGTCCTCTACTGTGTGCCCGGAGATCTTTTCTCCGAAAGCCTTCCAGTCCGCACATGAATCGAGCTGCCTCTTTATGATGATTCTGAGTATCTCTTCCTTCCATGGCATTATGGCTTCAACGTCGTACCTGTCTTTTTCAAATTCGGGAATTTCTCCCCTGAGATACTTCATGGCATATATCATCTGAGTAAAGGCTGACGCGTAATCCATGGGGTTGTCTTTGATAATGGCTTTGAAATCACCCCAGGCCGGCATGTATTTGTATCTGGCGAAACTGTAGTCCGGGAGGTGTCCGGCTCTTCCGTGCCCGAGATTCATTATGGAATTCTCATTCGGCTGGTAAACGCTGTTTGTGAATATGTGATTTTCAAGATCATCATCCGCACCCGGGTTATGCCTGAACTTTATCCTGATGTCCTTGTCCTCGCCACCCGATCTGATTATTTCATAGAAATAGTCATTGGTATTGTTTATAACCAGCGAGGGAGTTCCTGCGAAATTCTGATGAGCCCAGGTATCCGCCAGGACGTGCATGGCGATGCCCGCGGCTTGCGTTCCCTCCCCTTTGGCGAGCTTGACGGTATCGACAAGCAGGTCTCCGTTAGGTCCGCAAATAAGCCGGTATTTTATCTTATAGCGCCTGGCGCTTTTTCTTTCCGGCTCCGCATACAGGTCTTTCGGCAGGAAATGAAAAGCTGACCAGATGCGCGTTATATCCTGCAACCCGATAATGTCAGTTCTTGCATCCGCGAGTTCCATCTGGAGCTGCGTTGTGGCTGCAGAAAGCGGTGCATTAATTCCCTTGAGATAAGTCCTTGTACACAGATCCACAAACTGTGCACTGTAACAGATTTCCATGCTTTCATCATGGCTGTATCCTGCAATTATGGCTGCTGCATATGTGGCATAATAGTGGAAGTCCTTTTGCATCAGGCTGCCTCCTCTCTATGCACATCCAGGACTGACCTGATCCTTCGTATCCTGAATCCAGAATATAAGAGTTCGCACATAATTACAAAAGATGCGGATTCTATGAGAATCGAAGCAAGATGCGTGGGTATCTGATCATGGGATACAAACAGCGAATATGACATATATGTAAGTGATGCAGCACTCACCATCAGCAAAATAATCGTCAAAACAATATATCTGTTGTTGGTATCCCTGCCGTATGCTTCTTTTCTGGCGCCTCTCCATATAACCAGTCTGAGCCTCAGATCAAAAGCCAGAAAGATAAGATAAGCAATCACGGAAACTAGCATACCATAGCGCGAACCTGCTCCCGGTATATCAAGCTGATCGGTTCCCATAAAAGTTGTAAGAAACGCTTTGAGAATTGACCATACACCGAGAATCATTACTCCGTTCGATGTCACCTTGAGCTGATTGTGATGACGTCTGATTTCTATTCTATTTTTGCTGTTTAGATCTTCCATACAATAATCTGGTTATCGTCCGAGCACTGTTTTTTACTTGCCCTGACCTAATTCCTGAGTTCTTTCGGTCGATTTTACAACAGTGTCAATAAAAGCAGCTCTCACTCCGTGCTCCTCCAGTGTTTTAATGCCTACGATTGTGTTGCCTCCGGGCGAACATACCTGGTCCTTGAGATATCCAGGGTGTTCACCGGTTTCAATAACCATCTTTGCTGCTCCGAGAACTGTCTGTGCCGCCAGATTCATGGCTGTCTTTCTCGTAAGTCCCTTGGCAACCCCTCCGTCAGCCATGGCCTCAATCACGAGATAAATATATGCAGGGCCCGCACCTGAGAGTCCGCAGGCCGTGTCGATCAGATCTTCCGGCATCCACTCGACTATTCCTATCGATGTAAAGAGCTTTTCCGCAAACTCTCTCTCTGCATCCGTCAGATCGGTTCCCAAGTCAAGAGCAAAGGCCCCTTCGTTTACCAGAGCCGGTGTGTTGGGCATGAGCCTGAGCAGCCTGAAATTTCCGCCCGTCATCTCCCTGATGCTCTTTGTCGTCAGTCCTGCCATGATGGAGATCATGGCTTTGCCATCCATTGAGTCGCCCAGCTGTGCCAGGCTCTTTGCTGCCTGCTGGGGCTTTACGGCCGATACGAGCATATCAACGGACTCTCCGAGTTCCTTTACCCCGGATGCGACGTTGCATCCAATGGCTTTGTATTTTTCGTTGAGCTCTTCTATCACATCATATACATATATGTCCTTTGCAGCCAGAACTCCGGAATTTACAGCCCCTTTAAGTATGGCACCTCCCATAGCTCCTGCTCCCAGAAATCCGAGTTTCATATCCTCTACCTCCGCATAATTTGTCACTTAATGCTTAACATAGAATTTCACTTGAATTATACACCCAAAACCAATCAAACTGTAGTATTTCCAATATAAATGCGGGCTGATGCTGCTTAGCAAATGCCCGCAATGTAACACCGCATAAAAATTGGTCATGCGATGGAATTAAACAGCCCGGAGAACCGAGCTGTTACATAAACATAATATACCATCCGTGTCTTTAGTTAAAGCTTTAATTGAAATATCTGAATACGCCTTTTACTTTTCCGACTACGGTCACATCTTTTGCAATGATAGGTTCGAGAGCGTCATTCTCCGGCTGGAGCCTGATATGGTCGTTTTCTTTATAGAATCTCTTGACCGTGGCGCCCGATTCGCTTCCGTCATTTACCAGTGCAACTACGATTTCTCCGTTTGAGGCATCCTGTCCTTCCTGGACGATAAGATAGTCTCCGTCGTTAATACCGACATTTATCATGCTGTCACCGTGAACAGTCAGGATGAAGTTGTTGCCCTGACCTACGAATCTAGCAGGCATCGGCATCTCATCCACGATGTTCTGCTCTGCAAGGATGGGTTCACCGGCTGCGACTCTTCCTACAACGGGAAGAGAAACCGTATTGAGATCATCCAGCATCATTCTTGCGCGTACGTACTCATTCTCTACCGGAAGTACGGTGCGTGGTTTTGCAGGGTCCTTTTTAACAAGGCCTTTATCTTCAAGTACTTTGATATCGCTGTGTACTGTTGATGTGGACTTGATTTTAAGAGCTGCGCAGATCTCGCGTACTGTCGGCGAGTATCCTTTTTCGGCTATTGTCTTTTTCATGAAGTCCAGTATGTCATTTTGACGTTGTTCGCTTTTTTTCATGGCTTCCTCCAGGTGCATCCCCGGTTTACTAAAATATCCCTTACATTTGAACTACTTATATTTATGATCCACCAGGTCATTGATATTGAGCTCTGCGCCATATTCGTTCCAGTCATCATAAATACGGCCTGTCTGACGGATTATTATGTCTCCTACAATTCCGTCTACTTTTGCAAACGGCAGCGTCTTGTGATATGTGATTTTGCTGCCACCACGCTCAAATACAAAACCCGTGCGGAACCTTTCTTTTTCAAGATCTTGTTTGTATTCGCATATCTCGTTAATCAGCTTGTACAGATTATCGTTATCTTTATCGAATACGTTCTCGAGGGTCAGAAATGAATAATTCGCCCTGAGCTGTATTTCTTTACCATTGAATCTGTCAAGGAACTTTAACAGTTTTTCCTTTGTGGCAGGGTCTTTGGCATCCTCGAACACCACGCAGTTGATTCTCGTTCTGAACTTCAGAAGGTCAAATATCTCATCGGGGCATTCTTTAACATAATGCTTAAGATGTCTAGAAACATTAACGCAGCTGATTCGATCCGCATATTTATTGAGAACATCGGCAACGTCATAAATTGTCTGATTCTCACCGACCGGCATGGTGGTGTTGATGTAAATATGATGTCCTTCCTCTATGTGATCCAGTATATCCTGCAGGGCCTCGAGATCGGCGAGAGGCTCTCCTCCGGTCAGCACGATGTCGTTATGGGGAAATATGCGATGCAGCAGGTCCAAAGACCTGTAACACCTCTCCAGATCGAATCCTGATGTGTCCCTGTACTCCTGCTTGTTAACACAAAAAGGACAAGCATTGTTGCAATCATACGGCACGAACATAGTGACCGTAGGTCCTACCTTAGGAAAATCTTTTTTCATGTAATTGCATCCCTTTCCTCGAAAAGTATACCATCCGAACAACTGTTTGTAAACACTTTGATATGATAGTTTTGATTTTGACGAGGTTTTTTTTTCTAAAACAAACGGATGCCGCATTCACAGCATCCATCAACCTTAAATATAAGCTGCACCGGTTTATGAAAGAAGCGCTCCTGCCCCGTACGTGAGCGTGGTGACAATCACACCTGCAATAAACACTCCCAGGATAATGGCTGGCATGGCTCTTTTAAGCTGCATATCCATCATGGCAGCTACGAGAGCTCCTGTCCAGGCTCCCGTACCCGGGAGCGGTATGGCTACAAGTATAACCAGTCCCCAGAACTCGTATTTAAGAACAACGTCCTTGTTCTTTTCCGCCTTGGCCTCCAGCCTTGTGACCATACGGTTGAGCCATTCACTCTTGGTCCTCAGCCAGTTAAATACCTTTCTGGTAAAAAGTATCAGGATTGGAATCGGAATCAGATTTCCGATTACCGAAATTATGAATGCTTCCGGTATCCCAAGTCCTGCAATCACCCCGTAGGGTATAGCTGCTCTTAGTTCTACAGTCGGCACCATGGCCGTTAACAGTGTTATTAATCTAACTTTCCACATTAAATATATATTCCTTTTTTATGTAAAGTTAACTTTACATTATTGCAATCTCTATCCTTCAATAAGGAAGGCCTTGTAGCCCTTGTATGCCTCATAAAGATCGGCTTTGCTTATGGCCTCCCAGGGTGCATGCATCGAAAGCACTGCGATTCCGCTGTCGATAACCTGCATGCCGTAAAGCGAGAGAATGTAGGCTATAGTGCCGCCTCCTCCGATATCCACTTTTCCGAGTTCTGCTGTCTGATACACGACTTTGTGCTTATCCATCATCCTGCGAAGTTCTGCAAGGTACTCAGCATTGGCATCGTTTGAGCCGCTCTTGCCTCTTGCTCCGGTGAACTTGCAGAATACCAGACCATGTCCGAATCTCGATGCATTCTGTTTTTCGAATTTATCTAAGTAAAGCGGATCGAGTGCGGCATTTACGTCTGATGAAAGCATGCGGCTGTTTCTGAAGCATCTCGTGAGATTGAGCTCGCTGTAGATTCCCATCCTGTCGAGAACCTCTCTCATCATGTCCTCAAAGAAATGGGATTCCATTCCGGTAGCCCCGACGCTTCCGATTTCTTCCTTATCAACGAAGAGTCCGCAGGCCGTCGTATCGGGATTTTCCACATCCATCATGGCAAGTGCGGATGGATATGCGCAGCATCTGTCGTCGTGTCCGTATCCCAGTATCATGGAGCGGTCAAGTCCGGCTTCCTTAGCCTTTCCTGCAGGAACGGCTTCGATTTCAGCAGAAATAAAGTCGTCCTCTTCTATGCCGTATTCATCCTTGAGAAGCTTAAGAAGAGCTGCTTTTACTGCTTCCTTTTCTTTCTTGTCTTTAACAGGCTTGCTGCCGACCAGTATGTCGAGGTCTTCTCCCTCCACAACCTTTGCTGCCACCTTTTTCATCTGATCATCTGCAAGATGTATCAAAAGATCGCTTACAAAGAATACCGGATCCTCGTCTTTTTCTCCTATGTTTATGACTATCTTCTCACCATCTGGCTTTACTACCACGCCATGAAGTGCGAGCGGCAGTGCAACATACTGATACTTCTTGATTCCGCCGTAATAGTGCGTATTGAGATATCCGAGTTCCTCCGACTCGTAAAGCGGGTTCTGCTTGATATCAAGCCTCGGTGAATCGATGTGGGCACCCAGTACATTCATTCCGTCATTGACAATATCTTTTCCGATATTGAGCATCATGACGGCTTTACCCATATTAACAGCATAAACCTTGCTGCCCTTACCGAGTTTCTGACCTTTCTTTATGACATCTTCGAGATTCATATAGCCGTTTTTTTCGGCCATCTCAACAAGAAGCTCCGTGCATTCCCTTTCGGTCTTGCCGTTGTTCAGAAAGTCGATATAATCCTTGCTTAATTGATCGACGGCTTTGAGGTCCTTGGCCGTATAAGTTGTCCATGCGTTGTCTCTTATCATTTAATCCTCCCGATATATAAAGTATACTTTACATCATAATCCTTAAATCCTCAAAGAGTATACCACTATACCTCCCCCGAATACCACTGTTATTAAATAATAAAACAGAAGAGCCTGCAGCATGGCAGGCTCTTAACTTGTTTTAATAATCTGCGACTCCTTCTGAAATAGAACGAAGTATTTTTTGTTCGTAACGAGGCGTCAAGCGGTCGAGAAGCGGAGCTTACCAAGTAGTACGTGAGCATCGCAGAACCGCGCAGACAACAAAGTTACGGGCGAAAAAGACAAGTTCTACTCGTGGTCGCCGTTGACCTTTCTCTCCACATACGACGTATGCAGCAGGTGGTGCGCCTTGTGGCTTCCATAAGACTCGAGATATTCATCATAGAGCTTGATGATGCTCGGGTTCTCATGAGACCTTCTGAGAGGTCTTGCGGAATCGAGGTCGTACAGGCCTTTGGCTCTTACTTCTCTTACATCGATGAAGTTCCTTACGCCTGATGCCACATGAGGCTGTCCTCCGCCGTTTACGCAGCCGCCCGGGCATGCCATAATCTCGATGAATGTGTAGTCCTTTTCTCCGGACTTGACCATCTCGAGAACTTTGCGTGCATTGGCAAGGCCGTTGGCTACTGCTACCTTGACTTCGAGGTCGCCTACCTTGTAGCTGGCTTCCTTGACGCCTTCTACGCCACGTACATCTTCGAAGACGAGCAGGTCTTTGCCGAGCTGCTGTCCTGTAATCCACTCAACTGCGGTTCTGAGAGCTGCTTCCATAACTCCGCCTGTAGCGCCGAAGATTACGCCAGCACCGGTGCTCTCTCCCAGAGGATCATCATAAGGCTCATCAGGGAGATTCACAAAGTCGATACCGGCTTCGTTGATCATCCTTCCGAGCTCTCTTGTAGTAAGAGCATAGTCCACATCGGGTACACCGTTGGCATCCTGATCGTCGCGTCCGAGCTCGAATTTCTTGGCTGTGCAAGGCATTACGGATACGGAAACGATATCCTTAGGATCGATGCCCTTCTTCTCTGCATAGTATGATTTTACTACTGCACCGAACATCTGCTGCGGTGATTTGCAGGAAGATAAGTGCGGGAGAAGCTCAGGATAGTAGTGCTCGATGAACTTAACCCATCCCGGTGAGCAGGATGTGATCATCGGAAGTACTCCGCCCTTTGTAACTCTCTCAATCAGCTCGTTTGCTTCCTCAACGATAGTGAGGTCAGCCGAGAAGTTTGTATCAAATACTGCGTCGAATCCGAGTCTTCTCATTCCGGCTGCGAGTTTGCCCTCTACCTCGGTGCCGATAGGCATTCCGAAGCATTCGCCGAGTCCGACTCTGACGGATGGAGCTGCCTGAATAACCACATGCTTTGAAGGATCTGCGATTGCAGCCTTGACTGCAGCTGTAGCATCCTTTTCGTGGAGTGCGCCGACCGGGCAGGCCACGATGCACTGTCCGCAGTTTACGCATGCTGTCTCAGCAAGCGGCAGGTCGAATGCCTGTCCGATGTATGTCTGGAAACCTCTTTCGTTGTTTCCGATAACACCGATGCTCTGGTATTTCTCGCATGCTGCAGTACATCTGCGGCAAAGGATACATTTGTTGTTGTCTCTTACGATGGATGCCGATGAATCATCGATCTCGAATGCGTTCTTCTCTCCCTCGTAAAAGTCTGTCTTCTCAACTCCGTATCTCTTGCAGAGTGTCTGAAGTTCACAGTTCGTGCTTCTCACGCAGCCCAGGCAGTCCTGATTGTGATCGGACAGGATGAGCTGGAGAGTCTTACGTCTATAATCTTTGATTTTTTCTGTATTTGTATGAGCGACCATGCCGTCCGTGCAAGGATATACACAGGCTGCAACAAGTGCTCTGGCCCCTTCGACTTCGCACACGCATAATCTGCAGGCACCGATTTCATTGATGTCTCTCAGATAGCACAGTGTTGGTACGTCGATGCCGGCCTTGTGGGCTGCATCCAGTAAGGTGGAACCTTCCGGAACAGTTACCGTAATGTTATCAACTGTTACTTTAATA
>ONJG01000085.1 GCA_900318105.1 uncultured Eubacteriales bacterium | reverse complement strand
CGGCCTGCCGTATACGGCATCAGAGACAAGGTCTCTGCCGACCGCTTCGCCCATGGACTCGATAAGCTCGCGGGCGGTGCCGCTCGGAGCATCGAGCTTGGTATTATCGTGCATGTCCACTATCTCTATATCCGTTTCATCATAGAGCTCGCGCGCAGCTTCCATGAGGAGCTTTCTCATGACATTGACCATTCTGTCTGTATTGGCTGCAATCATAATCGGAATATGATTTGCGGCATCCTCGAGCTTTGCTCTCTGCTCCGGAGTGAAGCCGGTGGTTCCGTTGACGAGGGCTTTTTTGTGCCTGATGCAGGCATCGAGGACTTCCATCCCGAGCTCGGTCGTCGAAAAATCGCATACCACATCCGCATCATCTATTACGGATTCCAGATCGTCCACGACCGGTGCGCCGATTTTAGTTCCCGTCATTGCGACATCACCGATGTCAGTTCCTATGTAATCCCTTCCGGCAGGGCCTATGCCGGCGACTATCTGAACGTCACTTCTTAATGCGGCATCGGCCACTATCAGGCTCGCCATTTTACCCTTGGGGGCTGTGATAATCAGTTTCATATACATGTCTCCGTATCTATTTGACTTCGCGGTAATCGAGTTCAAGAGACTCGATCTCAGGTTCAAACTTTGTGAGCGTAACACCTGCGGTTCTCAGCATCAGCTTGGATGCCTGCACGCCCGGGGTGTCCGCATATTTATCCGAAAGATATACCACCTCGGATATGCCGGACTGGATGATGGCCTTGGCGCATTCGTTGCACGGAAAGAGGTCGACGTATATCCTTGCACCTCTTAAATCCTTGCCCTGTGCATTTAAGATGGCATTGAGCTCCGCATGCACCACATATGGGTATTTTGTTATCTCACCCTCTCTGTCCCAGGGGAATTCATCATCGGAACAGCCTTTCGGAAAACCGTTGTAGCCTGTTGTCAGTATCACATTATCCTGATCGACTATGCATGCGCCGACCTGAGTGTTCGGATCTTTGCTTCTCTTGGCTGCAAGCAGCGCAATTCCCATGAAATATTCATCCCAGCTGATGTAGTCACTTCTCTTTTTAGTCTTACCCATATCGATTGGCCTCCTTTGTCATCTGATTGTACAATCTAAGATTTGCACTTTCAAGCGCCCGCCTTGAAGAACAGAGCGGTTTGATGTTACAATATGTGCCGGCTATGCAATAAAAACAGACGTTAATATTAATGAAGAAAACAGAATTAAAAAGAAACAGATTAATAAAGGCGACAGCACTGATCGCAGCGCTTATTCTTGCGGGTATCGCGGGAACCCTTAACATCGGATTCGCAGCGCCGGGACCAAGCAATGAGGAGACTCAGACAGGGGCTGCTACCGGAGGAGTTGCAGGCGGTGCATTTGAAGTTACCAGATATGAGCTTAGCGCAGATGTAAATAAAGACCATTCATACAATGTCACTGAGCTCATATCCGTAAACATACCCGAGCAGGTGCAGAGTATGGACTTTGCCATCCCGAGCGGGAATTTCAGGATATCCGATCTCGAGGTTGAAGACACCGCGTACTCTTCAAACCAGGCTCATGAGGCCAGCACGGTCACCATAGTGGATCCTGCTAAGCTCAAACCCGGAGCTCATCAGTATAAGATCAGATACACTATCCGCGAGTTTGACGATACAGACAGCAGCAAGGATATGTTCTACTTCAATGCGCTGCTTCCCGAATGGAAACAGCCCATCGCGGAGGTGGACATAAATATCAATTTCCCGGAGGACTTTCCGTGGGAGGACATGCAGTGCTATGCCGGTCAGTTCGGCGTGCAGGATGTCAACAACAGGGTCGAGTTTGAACCTGACGAGCAGAGCAAGACAGTCAGCTTGCACGGAGAGAAGATCCCCGAGAACTTCGCTGTCACAATAAAAGCGGAGCTCCCTGACGGATACTGGAAAGGGGCGCTCAACGGAGGCTGGGTGCATACGGCGATAATCGCTGTCATGGGTGGAATTTTGCTTGCGCTGCTTGCAATGTGGTTCATCGGAGGACGCGATCCGAGGGTCGGAAGAACGACAGAGACAAAGCCGCTGGAGGGAATACTCCCGGCCGAGCTCGGATATATATTCGACGGTGCGGTCGGCATAAGGGATATACTTCTCCTTCTGATATATTTCGCCACCAAGGGATATCTGACAATAAGCGAGTATGCGCCGAAGAGATACAGGATAATAAGGAACGAAGACCCCGTAAACGAGGAGAGGTTCTGCAGAAACGCCTACAATATTATCTTCGAGGATGTCTACAAGGACAGGGCCGTCGAGATGGAAGACCTGGGAGACAGGCTCATCAGGGTTAAGGATGCCATAGAGGATGACATCGCGGCAGGCTACTCGGATGCAGGCTCGCTTTCGTTCACACCGCTCTCAAGAGTGCTGAGGATCATGGGAATCGTGCTGTCGGCTGTCGGAATCGGTATATCAAATGCCCTTACATACAGATATGAGTATCTGGACATCAATTACATGGAGAGCATTGCGGCTGCGTGCATATTCGCAGCGGCATCGTACATCCTTGCGAGAACCGTGGACAGAAGGGATTCAACGACGCTTGAGGACAACAGACTTCTTGAGCTTTTCGCAGGACTTGCGATAATGGCTGATGCGATATACGTCGCACTCGGAATTGCCCGCCGTGCAAAGAGCATACCCATAGCGGTACTGTTCATCATGGCCTGCGCGCTTGCCGTATTTTTGATCATTATTATGCGTGCCAGAGGACGTGATAACGCCGTGCTCGCCATGAGAGTGAGGCGCCTGAGGAATTTCATTTACCACCCGACGCCCAAGGAACTGCTCGAAAACCACCTGGCAGATAAAAACTATTACTACGATATGCTGCAGTACGCACTGGCGATGGGAGCCGAGGAGTCATGGGCCATTTCGTTCCTGACGCTGGACGTTCCCGAGCCCGGATGGTATTCGGACGATATAGAAGGTCACGCATATTCAAATCTGAGAGATGAAATGACCACGCTGGATTATGCAAAGGATCTCAAGACATTTATGAGAACCATAGAGACAGCATTCAATGAACTTATGAGAAGGACACACAGAAGATAGATGGCAGATAAACAAAAGATAATCAACATTGCAGTAATAGCGCACGTAGATGCGGGCAAATCCACTCTGGTGGATGCTCTTCTCGCGCAGTCGCACGTGTTCCGTGACAACGAGCAGGTGGTCGATTGCGTAATGGATTCGGATGCCATAGAGCGCGAACGCGGCATCACCATTTATTCCAAAAACTGCTCGATCATGTACGGCGACTACAAGATAAACATAGTGGACACACCGGGACACGCGGATTTCAGCTCCGAGGTGGAGCGCATAATGAAGACCGTGGATACGGTTATCCTCCTCGTTGACTCAAGTGAAGGACCGATGCCTCAGACCAGGTTCGTGCTGAGCAAGTCCCTTGCACAGGGCATCAATCCGATTCTCTTTATTAACAAGATAGACAAGAAGGACGCCAGGATAGACGAGGTGGTCGATGAGGTATACGAACTCTTCATGGACCTTGAGGCCAATGACGATCAGCTCGATTTTCCGATTCTCTACGGAATAGCCAGACAGGGAATCGCCGTAAATGACCCTGGTGATGTCGAGGAGATAAGCATCGGAGAGGGCGAGACCAAGATAAAGAAATCGCCAAAGGGCTACGGCGGACTGAATATAGAGCCGCTTCTTGAATGCATCGTAAACCACTGCGACCCGTACCCGGACAGGGACGATGAGCCGCTTCAGATGCAGGTGTCGACGCTCGCATATGACGACTACATTGGACGTCTCGGCATCGGAAGGATTACGAGAGGAAAGATAAAAGAGGCTCAGATGGTTGCCGTTACAAAGGAAGACGGCAGCGTGGCCAAGAATAAGATAAATCAGATATTCGTATATAAAGGGCTCAGCAGAGTCGCATCGGAGGAAGCGGGAAGCGGAGACATCGTGGTTGTATCCGGCCTTTCCGACATCTCAATCGGAGAGACCATATGCGACCCGGATCATCCCGAGTCGCTCGGAGAAATCAGCATAGAAGAGCCGACGCTTTCCATGAACTTCATGGTCAACTCATCACCCGAGGCCGGAAAGTCCGGAAAATATGTCACATCGAGGCATATCAGGGAGAGGCTGAACAAGGAGCTCGAGGTCAATGTCGGACTCCTGGTCGAGGAGACGGACAGCACGGATTCCTTCAAAGTATCCGGCAGGGGAGAACTCCATCTCTCGATACTCATCGAGAATATGAGAAGAGAGGGATATGAGCTCGCCGTATCAAAGCCGGAGGTCGTTATCAAGAGAGGCGAAAACGGAGAAAAACTCGAACCTGTGGAGGAAGTTGTAATAAGCGTGCCCGATGAGTACACGGGGCCGGTCATCTCAAAGCTCAACCTTAGAAAGGGCATGATGATGGAGATGATGAGCGAGGGCAACGGCTACTCGAGGATAGTATACAGCGCACCGACAAGGGGTCTCATGGGATACAGGTCCGAATTTATCAACGACACCAGGGGCGAAGGCACGATGGTGAGGCGTTTTATTGGATTTGAGCCATGGAAGGGAGATATCCAGGGACGCATCAACGGTGTTGCAGTTGCCCAGGAGGCAGGAAGCTGCACAGCCTATGCCATATTCACAATACAGGAGAGGGTCCAGATGTTCGTCGGACCTCAGGACCACGTATATGAGGGTCAGATAGTCGGCATGAACGCGAGATCGGATGATATGGTGGTCAATCCGTGCAGAGCCAAGAAAGCCACGAATATGAGAGCTGCCGGCTCGGACGACACCATCAAGATCACGCCTCACAGGACATTCACGCTCGAGGAAGCCCTCGAATTCATAGATGATGACGAGCTGGTTGAGGTAACGCCCGATGCCATAAGACTCAGAAAGAAACTGCTCACGGAACTGGAGAGAAGAAAAGCCGCCAATAAAAACAAGTAGAAAGGAACAGACATGTCCAGGAAAATTCTCATTATAAATCCAGGTGCAACATCCACCAAGATATGCGTTTTCGAAGATACGGATGAAATCATGCGCGCGGGCATAGATCACGATGCGTCTGAGATAGCCAAATATGCCCATGTGGTGGATCAGGCGGATTTCAGGAGGCAGGCCATACTCACGACCATAGCCGAAAACGGCTACAAGCTCGAGGACTTTGATGCAATCTGCGGACGAGGAGGTCTCTTCAAGCACATCCCATCCGGAACATACAAGGTAAACGACGCCGTAATCAGGGACATAGAAAACCCTCCGTACGGCGAACATGCTGCAAACCTCGGAGCATATCTGGCAAAGGAACTCGCAGACAGCGTGGGAATCCCCGCATTTTTCGTGGACCCTGTCTGTGTTGATGAGTTCGAACCGCTCGCAAGATATTCCGGACTGAAGCTTCCGGGATTTGAAAGACAGTCTTTCTTTCATGCGCTGAATCACAAGTCCGTTGCAAGAAAAGCCGCGGATCACCTGGGAAGACCGTATGAGGAATTAAACCTCATCGTCTGCCACCTCGGAGGTGGAGTGTCCGTTGCGGCACATAAAAAGGGCAGAGTCATAGATGTCAATAACGTAAAGGACGAGGGTGCGATGGGCATGGACAGAGGAGGAACTCTGCCGGCCAATGCTCTTGTAAACCTCTGCTTTAAGGAGGGCATGACCAAAGCCGATGTCAAAAGGATAATCGGCCAGGAAGCCGGAATATATTCATACACGGGAACCAAAGATTTCAGGGATGTGGAAAATGCCGCCTTCGATGACGGAGACGAAAAGATGATGGAAGCATTCCGCGCCATCGCATATCAGCTGGCTAAGGACGTGGGCCAGATGGCAGCTGTCCTGAGGTTCAACGTGGATGCCATAGTCTATACGGGCGGCATGGCATATTCCGAGAGATTTTGCGAGGAGATCAGTTCCTATGTCAGCAAGATAGCACCTATACTCAGGCTGCCGGGAGAAGAGGAGATGAAATCCCTCGCAGAGGGAGCACTCCGTGCTCTGGAGACAGGTAAATGGGAGACGTACGAGTAAGGAAATATAAATACCTGAAGAGAATAATATGCCTGATGATTGCAGTCATTGTGATGATGCAACCGTCGGCGTTTTATTCATTTGCCGAAAAACCCGAAGACGTCCTCACCATGGACAAGTACCGGTTTACGACAGAATATCTCAAGTTTGCCGATGACAGCAGGCTGTCGGACGTATACGACATAAAATACAAATTCCTGGATACGGCGGAGCTCGCCTTTGACTGGAAATTCCCGTATGCGGACGATTTATTCCGTCAGGATTCGGCAGAATTCAGCCTCACACATGCAAAAGCAGGCCTCGGGCTTGCCTTGTCCGCTTTCAGAAGCACCAAGGGAACAGCCCCGCCGCAGTACAGAAAGTATCTTGGCGACGCAGGCTTTACAAATCTGTATGAGTTCGGATATGACCGGGAGACATCGGAGGACTCTCTTTCCGGAATTATCGGAATGAAGAAAATAGATGACTTCACCGTTATCGCAGCAGTAACCTGCGGCCAGGGATACCAGAAAGAGTGGGCGGGCAATTTCGTGCTCGGTGAAGGCATCAGGCATGAGGGCTTTGATTCGGCGGCTGCAAAGCTGGAAGGATATATAGCCGACTTCATCAAAGAGAACAATATAGAAGGAAAGAAAAAGCTGTGGCTCGGCGGCATATCGCGTGCGGGCGCCATAGCAAACATCGCAGCCGCAGATGCAATTGAAAGCGGTGAGTATGAGGATGTATATGCATATCTCTTCGGTGTTCCCAGGACAACGAAAGAGCCCCTGAATTACGAAGGGATATACAACATCAACGGAGAATACGATCCCGTTGCCGACATGCCGCTTGAGACATGGGGCTACGAGCGCTTTGGCATGGACCTGTATACTCCTTCGCAGGAGTCGACACCTGGCTATGCCGAGCTGGCCTACGCCGCATCGGAAGTGGGAAAGAAGCTGGACGGGAAGAGATTCAGAAATAATCCCGAGGTGAATTATCAGATAAGGCTCATACTCGAATGGATGAACGAATTCTTTGACGGCAGCGATGACTTCAACAGGAGAATGACACCGCTGATCAAGGAAGCCGTTCTGAGAAACGATGATAAACAGGCGGCAGATGTGCTGAGTTCTTCCATAGCCAGCCTTTCGCCTAAAAACGACATAGAAAAGAACTCCATAAGAGTCGCCGTCGATTACATATCGTATGTGGTGGCACAGCACACCAGGGCAAGTCAGAGGCAGATAGATGACGGCAGCTGGGATCCCGACGAATCGATTGCCGCCAATTTTGTGATTGAGCACAGGGGATCGACATATATAAAGTGGCTCTTTAACGACAAGGACCCGTCTAAGATACTCACGGCAGGTGGGGATTCGAGAAGAATAAGCATCATCGGAAACGCTGCCGTAAGTGCCTATCATGATGGCAAGGGGATCAGCAGGATAGATTTGAACGGGAATATAACGGCGCCGGATGATATCACGCATGAGCCGGACAATGCGGAGCACGGCGTATTCATGATGAGAAACGGCAGTGTTACAATCGTGAGCCTGCCGGATACCGACGAATATACTCTGGTGATTGAGCCGACGAGAATCGGCAGCATTTCATACTACGGGATCACTGTGTCCGAAAACAAGCTTGTGTCACCCACAGGGCAGATGCATGTCTTCAACCTCAGACCGGGAAAGTATTCCATGGAGGTAAAACCGGACAGAGAGCTGCCCGGCCTCAGGGATTCAGAGGGCGACCTGCGCCGCGGCTCAGTGCAGGACTATAAGTATTCACCGACCCTGGTGATGAGCAGCGAGCTGGATGCCACCAAGTTCACGCACATGAGTCTGAGCACTGCGTATAATTTCATTTCGGTGGTAATCAATATACTGATTGTATTGCTGCTGATATGCATCATAATATTCTTTTTGCACAGAAGGAAACGCAGGAAGGGACATCCGCCTTATTCAGACCTGTACGTCATCATCCCGCATCTCATATACATCGCAACCTTTGCCGTGCTGACGCAGTTCGTATCATACTATCTGAATCCGGTCGGAGGGGCAAGGGCCCAGTGCGCAGCCATAACCGTATTTTTCATATTCCTGCTCGCCCTCAGGGGAGCGATCAGAACGATGGACGCAAGGAGAATAGGGCTCTCGATGGGCCTGCTGGTTTTGTCGTATCTTACGGCTGTTTATTACAACAAATTGCCTATAGGATCGTTCTCTAAGCTCAACATGGCGTTTTTCTTCACCATAGTTGCAGGGCTCAGCGCGCTTGCGGTCAGGATGTTCAGCAAAACAGATGAAGATAATCCGCCGAAATCCGAAGAAACGTAGAAGGGGATTATTTCTGTTGAAAATCGATGATTCATATGTTAATATAAGCGGGCTGGCAAATTCAGCCCGCACAACTCAATAGGATAGATTACTTGCAGTGGAGGATTGACCGAGCGGCTAAGGAGCTCGCCTGGAAAGCGAGTAGGGTGTAACAGCCTCGTGGGTTCGAGTCCCATG
>ONJG01000086.1 GCA_900318105.1 uncultured Eubacteriales bacterium | reverse complement strand
TTCCTCTGAGAATGTGGTGCTCCATCCTGAGAACGTATATCCGGGTGCTGTTGCATCTTCAGCAAAGTTGACTGTCTCGCCGAACTTATGCTGGGTAGTTGTCGGCAGTGTACTCTCGCCTGTTACGTCACTGTTATAGTGATAAACTACGTCGTACTCTTCTCTGTCATAGTAGAGCTTGAGAACGAGGTTGCCGTCGCCTGATATAGTGCCGCTCTTGACAGTGCCTTCAGCATCGAGATTGATTTTAAATCCCTCGTAGGTCTCCTGAGGCGCGTTAGCTGTGGTGTCCGTCTTACCGAATAAGGTCTTCGTCTTGCTGGTATCCTTAACGTACTCTGTACCTTCAACGTTCTGGAAGTAATACTCAACAGTGTACTTCGTGTTCTCGTTGGCAATCCAACCGCCGCTGACGGTCACATCTCTTGCAGGCATGGTAAAGCTCGTGTCACTTTCCGATGAGAAAGTGGTACTCCAGCCTGTGAATGTGTATCCCTCTGCAGTTGCATCAGGTTTGAAATCTACCGTCGCTCCGTATTTATACTTCGCTGTGTCGTAGTTTGCTATATCTGAGGCTGACGGAACCTCTCCACCTACATCGTTGTTGTAGTGATAGGTAACGCTGTACTTATTACGGTCATAATAGATCTTCAGGACGAGCATGTCCTCTTCATCTTCATAACCTACGATCGTTCCTGTCCTGACCGTTCCCTGAGCATTCGGGTTGAATGTGAAGCCTTCGTAGGTCTCAGCTGCTGCCGTAACCTGAGTACCTGTAGTACCTGTGAGAGTCTTGGTCTCGGATGCATCAAGAGTGTACTCATCATCATCAATGTTCTGGAAGTAGTGCTCTACCTTATACTCTGTATCAGTATTAGGTGTCCATGAACCATCGAGAATGACATCTCTTGCAGGCATGATAACCTTGCCATCCCTTATGACGAGATCTTCACGCTCTTTGACCCAACCATTAAAGGTATAGCCGTTGAACTTGTCTCCTGCCTTATATGGCTCGGTGGCTATAGTCACTTCCTCCTCATATTTGAGGTTTTCTACCGGGTTCGGGCTCGGTAGTGTAGCACCTGCAGGCGTAGCTCCTACATATTTATATGTCAGCTTGTAGCTGCTGTTTCTTGAATAATAAACTTTCAGCACAAGTGAGCCGTCTGCCAGAATCGTGCCTTTGTCCTGGTTGCCGGTCTTCTCCGCGTCAAAAGTGAATCCTGTATAGTTCTTCTGGGTTGCAGTGACGCTGGTGCCTGTTGTACCTGTCAAGGTTTCTGTATCAGCTTCGACCTTTGTATATTTGGTCGGATCATTCAGATCCTGCTTGTAATGTTCTACCTTGTATTCAACGTCTGGTGCTTCCTGCCATACACCGTAAAGGTCGTTTGATCCTATCTTATCGGCGAAGATCTTCTGTCCCGCATCATACTGGGTGCCACTGCCGTCAGCCTTCGTGTTCCATCCAATGAGAATATATCCTGGGCAGCTGAAAGAATTGACGTCTTTTGCCGTCACTTCTTCATTTCGATCATAGCCGCCCGAATTGGGATCATTTATCGTCTGCTCGGCTGTTCCATCCGGATAATTGGAGTGATAAGTAATCACAACTCCGGACAGCTGCTCTTCATCTTCTTCATTTCCATGATAAGCTACAACCTTAATGATGCCGTCTCCGTCCGGATCCATAGCAGAATCATTAATCGTCAGAACATCACCCGGCAGGTATTTGCCACTGACGGGGTCATAGTCTTCGATGTAATATCCGTGGAAGTGGTGGGATGAATCGGCTACAGGGCTCTTTTTCAGGATAACTGCACTACCCAAATCATAGGTATTTTCATCCGTTGGAACCGCATGGCCTTCCTCATAATCTACATATTCGATATTGAACTTGTCACGATTACTGTACCAGTGGGCGATGACATTCGTATCTTCTGAGAATTTCCTCTGTGTGAAATCGATTCTGTCCTGGTCGTCTCCCTCAACTCCCCAGCCGGTAAATGTATAATCATCCCTCACCGGGGTGCCCGGATTTGCTACCAGTGAATCAGCCTCGATAGTGACCTGTTTGGTATTCTCTCCATCGATCTTGCCGCCCTTGGCATCAAATGTGATAGTTATGTCCGTTGGTTTCCAATATGCATACAGAACCAGGTTGTTCGCAGGCATTTTGGCGCCTTCAAAGTTAAATTCGTTCTGGTATTGTCTGTCTGTATACCATCCCTGGAATTCATAGTAATCGGGCAGTCCGGTTTCTTCCCTGTTCGGTACACGGCCTGCATATCGGGAAATATCAGACTTGTACTCGACTCCTGTTACCGCGGATTCATGGTTGTAATTGTGGAATATGATTTCATATTCTTCCGGCAGATAATAGAAATATCTAGTCGCACTTCCACTCGACTCACGCTCCCAGCCATTGTTTCTATAACCGTTTATAGTCTTTTGTGCATTGTAGCTTGCACTAGTATATGTAAAATGCTCAGTATACTCCGGCATTTCAATATAATCGATACCATTTCTTGATCTTCTTCTCAGGGAGTCGTCGTAATCGACGCCTTCCTTGACCGGCTCCATGTAATATGCATGCAGTTGAGCAGAAGTGTTGTTGTTACCTCCGTGCGGCCAGAAGTTTGTCTCTTCCTGCGGCTCATCGTTCACCTTATACACGATGTCCTTGGTGAATCTGTGGCGGTGCGTAATAAAGTTTCCCTGCCCTAAAGGTGGCTGCGAGTCCGTTCCGGAGCTGGTCGGACTGATTCTCCAGCCAAACACCGGGTATCGAGAATAATACTGCTGGCTTGTTTGAGTGGTATAAGTGAACGTAGGCCAGAGGTCCGTTATATCCTGACCAAGCTTGGCCTTAAAAGTATATGTGTTTCCTGTACCTACTCCAACCTGACTGCCATTTTCAACGTGGAGGATATCGGTTACTCTCCATTTATTCTGTGCTGATGCCGGGTGATAAACGAAAGTAAATTCCTTCAGGTCAAAGTAAAGATTGATGATAGTTGAGCCATCACCTTTTATGACAGTGTCCTCGGCCATCTGTTCAAAATCGAATGCGGGCGTATAGTAATTAGTATTAAATGAGGAATCTATAAGGTTATCGGGATTGCTTATTCCTCTTTCATATCCTTGCCTTGCCTCAGCGCCAGTATACTTGTGTCCGGCTTCTATCTGATTGGTCCATTCCGCCTTTACAGCGTATCTTCCATTGCCGCCTTCAGGGATCGGGTCTCCGTTACTATCCATGACTTCACCCCAGACGTATACCTGGAAGTTTACCTGCTCCGGATTCCATTTGGCATAAAGTTCGAAAACGTCATCCCCTGCCGGGACTGTCTGAGTTTCAATATCAAATTCCTGTGTGCATTCAGCATCCTGGTACCATCCACCAAATGTGTATCCGGTATTAGTAGGATCTTCCACTGCCGGAATGTTTTCTCCTATGGCAACATAAACCGGAGCCGTAAAACTTGCATCTTCATGGTTGGCATTGAACTGTATCTTGCGGACTTTCTTGGTTGTGGGCTCGAACTCCACATCCCCATCAGTTGACTTGAATGTATATGTTTCATCCAGATCGTAAACCCTTTCGGTGTCCTTAAGCTTCCATCCGGTCAGGCTAAGTCCCTTTTCCTCTATTCCGGGCACGTCATAATCACCGAGATTAATCTCATCTCCGGCTGAACCTATGACCTCATGCTCAATATTTCCTTCTTCATCACGGAATATGGCTACGTATTTGGTACTGTATCTTGCGTATACTTTTACTTCCTCGTCGGTAGAACCTGCAGCAGAAGGTATATCATTGACCTCATTTCCAAAGTTCATACGCTCATCGGACCCTTCCGCATACCAGCCTGCGAAATATGTATCCGGCTGATCCTTTAGAGTCGGTGTGCCTGGCTCTACCAGAATATCTCCATTTTTGACAATCTGTTTATCCCACTCTACTAAGTTTGCAGTCTGGCTCGTGTCGTAATCAGGATTGCCATTTTCACCCGGATAGTAGAATATATATGTACGGCGGACTTCCTCTTCATCCGCAGTCTTGCCGTCTTCACCTACGATGGCGTAAATTGAAAATCCCACAGAATCGAAGCTCGCCTTCTTGGCGCTTGCATCCGCGTCGGCTACTTCTTCTGCAATTCCTTTATCATCTATATGAACAACCTGATGAGTTTCACCCTCAACAGCTCTCTTTGCTTTTAACGTTACGTGGACACCTTCCGGGCTGACCGGCTGCACTTCCGTGCCGTCTGCAGCATAGAAAGAGATGTCGACTGCGATCGCGTCAACTATCTTTGTGTCCTCGTCTGCCATCTCCTGAGCAGCATCCATGGCTTCCTGCTTGCTGGCCTTGCGGACCTTCATGGATACGCCTTCGGGGAATATACCCTCGTCCCAGGATACGTTTACATCCATCTCACTCGTGGATGCTTTTTCGCTTCCTGCAGGCATCTTAACTTCAGCCTCAGGCTTGGCTTTATCTTCGGCCTCGGTCTCGGCCTTGGCTGCAGGCTGCGGTTCTGCGGCTTCGGCCTTTTCTTCGGCACTGGCTGCAGGAGCTGCCTCCTGTTTGGTCTCGGCAGCGGTATTGTCTGCCTTGGCTTCCTCAGCCTGCGCGCTGCTTCCGGCTGCCGCATCCGTAGCAGTCTGATCCTGCTCCTCTGTGGCTGCCTGCTGCTCGACAGTCTGTTCCTTTGATGCATCCGCACCATCCGGCGCCTCAGCAAACAGTATTATTGTCTGCTGCGGTATCAGGATGCATATCATCAGAAATATTATGCTGATTCTTTTGATAATGTTGTTCATATTGCTGTTTCTCCACTTACTGTTGTTTTGCTAAATGGACGCAAAATCGTCCTATTAAACCCTTTGAATAATATTCTACTTCTGTCAACTGACATGTTTCTGACAAAAAAAGACCTCCGGGAAAACTTTTCCGAAGATCTGTATTTTTCTGTTAATTTTGCGTTATTCCGCTATCTCTCTTTCGAGCCAGGAATTGGTGTACTCTGCCCAGCTGTACTGGTTCATATATTCACCGGTATACTGCCTGGCTGCCTGCTCGTCTCCTGCCAGCATGCGGTAGAAATCGCAGTCGACAGCCTCGGTGTTTACGGAGTATCCGCTCCTGCCTGATGCAAACACATCGTGCAGGCCGTAGGCGTCCAGTGTGGTCCTGAGATCCGCCACCAGGTGGTAGAGCATATCCCTCTTTTTATCGTCTATGCTGTCGTCCTCCCAGAGTGCCGCGCATATCTGAGCTGTGGTGACGGATGCGCCCCGCCTGTCTATGAGATATGCCAGGAGTTCTTTCGTTCTCTTCCTCTTGAGCGCGAGCGGGTGATTGTCCACGAGGGCTTCGAAGTCGCCGAAACATTTTACCTTGAGTCTCTGTCTCTGCAGTCTCTTCTCTGCTATGTGGTCTATCTCCTCGTGCACCTGGCTCTTTCTGAACGGCTTTATGAGGTATCCGGCATCGATGTGCATCTTTATCGCTTTGACCGCATACTGCTCATAGCTGGTGCAGAACACGATTGCTGTCTGCGGATGAATCTTTAGGAGCTCCTTTGCGAGCTCAAGTCCGTTCATCGAGTGCAGCTCTATATCCAGAAAAGCCACGTCCAAAGAATGAGTCTCCGCCCACTCAAGAGCGTCGTTCTCATCATCGAATGCGTGCACTTCGGATATCTTATTTGAGCTTTCCACCGCTTTCTTAAGCGATTGAAGAGGGATATATTCGTCGTCAACGCAAAGTGCTATCATATTCTGTCTCCCGAAATAAACTGACTTATATACCCTTTAGGTCAAGTTTAACAACCGGGTCTGACAGGATTCTGACAAAAACCAGACTTATTTTACAGCTTATTAAAAATAGCGCCTTTGCGTACTACCCCCCCCTTTGGGTATCCTGACCGTGGAAATGGTGCCCTTTCCGGGCTCTCCGTCAACCTCCAGGGTTCCGTCGCAAAGAATTGAAAGTC
>ONJG01000087.1 GCA_900318105.1 uncultured Eubacteriales bacterium | reverse complement strand
GGGATACACCCCTTCAGGAATCAGTCAGCTCGTATCTGCAATGGAAGCCGAGTTCGGATTCTCTCTTCTTACGCGAAAGAGCAACGGTGTTGTCCTCACACGCGAAGGCGAATCCATATATCCTCTGGTACTTGAATATATTGAAAAAGAAGCCGACATATACAAAGCCGCAACGGAGCTCTCCGGTATGTACAAGGGCAACGTAATGATTGCCGCATACTCAAGTATTGCTGCGCATATGCTGCCTGAGATAATAAAGGAATTTACGGATCTTCATCCATCCATCAATATTCAGATTGAGGAGACCACGAAAAACAGGATAGAAAAGATGGTATCCACCGGAAAGGCAGACTTATCATTCTCATCTCCTCTTTCCAATTCTTCCTATGTATGGATTCCGTTTGCCGAGGACAGAATGGTAGCTGTGCTGCCCAAGGATCATCCGGATGCAAAGCTGGATGCTTATCCCATAAAAAAATGCCGCAAAGAGGACATCATCATGCCGAGCGAGGGCGATGATGCCGATGTGAGAGAAGTGTTTAAAAAACACGGTATAGCACCCAATATACGTCTTACAACGCTCGAGAACTACACCGCTATCAATATGGTGGCCAAAGGCCTTGGAATTGGTATTATGAACGAAGGTATCACCAGATACTGGCAGACCGATACGGTCATCCTTCCTCTCGATCCACCGAGCAGCATAGCGCTCGGTATATCGCTGCCGTCGCTTGAAACAGCAGCCCCCGCAGTAAAAGAATTCGTATGCTTTGCAGCAGAGAAACTCGGAGCAAAGTCACCCGAATGCGAGGCCTGCAAGAGACAAGACTGATCAGCAGGAATTACCGGATTGGTGCTTCTGGCAGGAATCCGCGTATGGGCATCCAATGCACTTGGTGCCCTTTTTCTTTTCCTTGTATATGTATCTGACGGCAAAGAATACTATCAGTACTATTGCAATGACTGCAATAACAGTTGGCATATTCATGTCTTTGCCCTCCTTTCTTTTACTTTTCATAGCACAGCACGCGGTGCGTAATTGCACCGCGCACTATATTCTACAGGTATTTTATGAAAAATGATATAGCTTTTGCTAAGCTGCAGCTCCCTGCTTTCCGTCCTTGCGGTGCAGTTCGTACTGCTCATCGAAGTGTGCCCTTGTCTTCTTACCTATGAAGTATACGGCTGCTGCCATGCAGAGTACTGCGATGAGGCCCGGCAGGAATCCTGTTCCGAGGTGGCCCTCAGTCATGAGAGTACCGGTCTGGTATACCAGGAATGCGACAGTGTAGCCTGTTCCGAGCTGGAGGCCTATGGCTCCCCAGAGCCAGCCCTTGCTCTGCATCTCCGAGTTCATGGCTCCGATGGCCGCGAAGCACGGAGGTGTATAGAGGTTGAAGAAGAGATATGCGAGTGCAGCAACTGCAGTCATGCCCATTGTGGCTGCCACGGTATTTGCTCCGCCTGTCATCTCAAGCTCATCCACATCGATAAATGCCGTGAGTCCGTATACAACTGCGAGTGTGCCTACTACGTTCTCCTTGGCGATAAATCCGGTGATAGCCGCTGCTGCGAGCTGCCATGCTCCGAATCCCAGAGGAATCAGCAGGAATGCAAACGGTGTTGCGATGGATGCGAGTATTGATGTGTTCTCGGCACCCTCTTCCACAATCTGGAACTGCCAGTTGTAGGTCTGCATGAGCTGTACCACGAGGTTGCATACCAGGATGATGGTTGCAGCCTTGATTATATAAGCCCTGGCTCTTTCCATCATGGATTTGAATGCGAATTTGAGGCTCGGCATCTTCCATTTCGGAAGCTCCATGATGAAGAATGACTTTCTGTATTTATATCCCGTAATCCACTTGATCAGAAGCGCACCGAGGAATATGAGCGCAAGTCCGAGGAAATAGCTGATTGTGCTGACCCATCCTGCTCCTGCAAAGAACGCTCCTGCAAAGAGTGCGATTACCGGAATCTTGGCTCCGCATGGGATGAATGTTGCGAGCATGGAAGTTGCTCTTCTTTCTCTCTCATCCCTGATGGTGCGGCAGGCCATAATAGCCGGGATTCCGCAGCCCGTTCCGATTACAACCGGAATTACGGATTTGCCCGAAAGGCCGACTCTTTTGAAGATAGGATCCATTACGGCACTTACCCTGGTCATATATCCGCAGTCCTCAAGGAGAGCGATCAGGAAGTACATAACCACTACAAGCGGCAGGAATCCCACAACGGCTCCGACACCGCCCACGATACCGTCTGCAAGTATGGTGCTTACGATTGCAGGGCTGTTTTCGAGCTGACCTGCCACCCACTCCTGGAATGTCTCAATCCAGCCCACGAGCCAGTCTGCAATTGCAGGGCCGAGCGCAGTCTGGGAAATCCAGAATACGCAGTACATAACCGCCGCAAAGATGATGATGCCTGCGACAGGATTTGTAAGTATGGCATCTGCCTTATCTGAGCCTGTGGTCTCGGATGAGAGCTGCTTTCTTTTTTCAACGGCTGCCACGATGTCATTTACAAAGCTGTAGCGCTTTCTGTCCTCAGCGTCCACCGCTGCCTTGTCATGCAGATTGATGTCCGCCTGAATATACGGTGCATCCTGGGATGAACCTGCAAGCGAAATCGCTTTTCCGATCACATCACTAAGGCCTTTGCCCTCTGTCGATGTTGTTTCAAATACAGGGCATTTAAGCTTTTCAGACAGCTTGGCCACATCGATTTCAGTCCCTTCCTTTTCGTTGATGTCGCTCTTGTTGAGAGCCACTACAACAGGTATACCCAGTTCGAGCAACTGCGTTGTAAAGAAAAGAGATCTGCTCAGATTGGTAGCATCCACTATGTTTATGATTGCATCCGGATTAGCTGTACGGACGTACTCACTTGTGATGCCCTCCTCCGGTGTAAACGGAGACATTGAATATGCGCCCGGCAGGTCAACGGCTGTTACGTCCTTTCCTCCTGCATATTCGTCTTTAATCTTGAATTCTTTTGTTCCGACTGTTACGCCGCCCCAGTTTCCGACCTTTTCACTTCTGCCCGTAAGAGCATTGTACATGGTCGTTTTGCCGCTGTTGGGGTTTCCGGCAAATGCGATTCTCATGAAACAACCTCCTAAAACCTATACTATAATTGCTTCTGACAGCAGCTCATCAAGGTTGTATCTGCCGTCTTTAATAACTACAATGCAGCTGTTCTTTTTCTTGGATACGAGCGTGATGGGCTCGCCCTCATAACAGCCCAGCCTGAAGAGGAAGGAATTCATATCATCATCGTCTGTGTTGATTTCCTTCACTGTGTACGTTTTGCCTGTTTCGGCTTCAAGTAATGTCATTCTGTCCTTCACTTCCAATGCTTCCTCTTTTGTAATCCCTTTGAGTGTTAATTCTGCCTGCATTTCGGGACCTCCTGTGATTCTGTAACGATTGGTCTTGGCTAACATAGTTTGTTTATGCTAACCAGCATAGTTAGTTATATCTAATGAAGGGCATTTTGTCAAGCAAATCCCACTTCTTTCATAGGATTTTGGGCACAAAAAAAAGGACGGTTACCACCGTCCTTGTATCGTGTATTCTATTTGCTCAGTACATCCACTGCATTGTAGATGTCGTAGCGGAACTCTCTCTGTTCTGCCAGAGCCTCTTCGAGATCGAAGGCGCGGACCTCTCCGTCCTTTTCACCTATCGCTTTGTTCTTCTCACCATCCCTGATGAGTTCGACTGCCATGACGCCGCATTCCGTGGCCAGCATCCTGTCTTTGAATGTCGGAGAGCCACCTCTCTGGAGATATGACAGAACAACGAGTTTGACTTCTCTGCTCGTCCTCTCTTCCACCTGTTTGACCAGATCCAGGGACGAAACGGGGTATCCCTCGGCTCTTATGATTATGCTGTGGAGTTTGCCGGCATTTACGCCCTCCATGATCTTCTGGCATATATCATTTATGTCTGATTCAAACTCGGGTACGAGCACATACTCCGCGCCTCCTGTGAGGCCTGCATACAAAGCTATGTCTCCGCAGTGCCTGCCCATAACCTCTATGATAGTCGTCCTCTCATGGGCGGAGCTCGTATCGCGTATGCGTGTTATGGCATCGAGCACTGTGTTGAGGGCAGTGTCAAAGCCTATGGTGCTGTCCGTATATGCCAGGTCGTTGTCTATGGTACCCGGGATTCCTATCACGTTGATGCCGTACTTTTGTGACAGCACCAGCGCTCCGGTCAGCGATCCGTTGCCTCCTATGACTATGAGATCATTTATCTTGAAGGTCTCGAGATTTCTTGCTGCACGCTCAAGCCCCTCGGGTGTCATGAATCTCTCGCTCCTGGCTGTCCTGAGCGCAGTGCCTCCGCGCTGCATTATGTCCGCAACCGAGCGTCTGTCGAGCTTTTCAAACTCGCCGTCTATGAGACCTTCATATCCCCTGTAGATTCCGTAAATCTCCATATCGAAGAATATCGCGTATCTTGTGGCAGCCCTTATGACTGCGTTCATTCCCGGGCAATCTCCCCCGCTGGTAAGAATTCCTATTCTTTTCATTTATACACTTCCAATCCCTTATAAAACATCTTTTCTGCGTGATTCGAGATCAACTCTGATTTCTTCACCTACGTCTGCAGCATGCCTTCCTGCATCGCTGGTCTCCTCAGAGATGCATGGATCTTCCTTTGGCTCCACAGGCGCCTTGTCGCTTTTGTCCACAGGAGTTGCATCGCCTATGCCGAGCGCCTCGGATACCATACCGAGTGTGGCAACTGCCTTTGTGATCTCTGTAGGCATGTAAATCTTTGTGGCTTTGCCGTCCGCAACGTCTCTTAATGCCTCGAGCCCTTTGAGTCTGAGTACGCCCTCGTCTATGCGGGCTTCCTTGAGTTTTTCAAGACCGTCTGCCTGAGCCTCATATACGAGTCTGATGGATTCGGCCTCACCCTGTGCAAGTGCAATCTTGGCTTCCTTTTCGGCCTCCGCTGCGAGGACTTTGGCTTTCTTATCACCCTCTGCCCTTGATACCACGGATTCCTGGTGTGCCTGAGCCTCGAGCACGGTCTGACGTCTCTCACGCTCAGCTCTCATCTGTTTGGTCATGACCTCTTCGATTTCCTTTGGCGGGTCGATGTTTTTGAGCTCTACCCTGTTGACCTTTATGCCCCATGGGTCTGTGGCCTCATCGAGTATGGCTTCCATCTGCGAGTTGATGGACTCACGGCTCGAGAGAGTTGTATCGAGCTCCATGCCGCCGATGATACTACGAAGGGTTGTGGCCGAGAGGTTCTGAAGACCTGCTATCGGATTTTCAACTCCGTATGTATATTTCTGAGGATCGAAAACCTTTGAGAATACTACAGAGTCTACCTTGACCGATACGTTATCCTTGGTAATTACAGGCTGCGGCGGAAAGTCGAATACCTGCTCCTTGAGCGAGATCTTGTTTACGATCTGATCAAAGAAAGGGATCTTGACATGAAGTCCCGCATACCACACATTTTTGAATTTACCGAGTCTTTCGATTATGTATGCATGCTCCTGAGGCACGATGCGCACATTGAGCAGCACCAGTACTATCAGCAGTAAAATTAATATAATAAGTATAATATTTCCCATTATCCTGTCCTCCGAAATGCATAATTGTCGTACACCTCATAATACCACATACGCCGCAAGATTACTTTTCTATTCTGTAAAATATTGCATCGGCAGTGGCGCATAGCCTGTCACCCACATAGAACTCGGAAACGAGATTGAGCACCTTGCTGCCTGCGTGCGTGACCCTGCCCCTGATGAGTGCGAGGTCGTTCTCGTATACAGCTCTCAGGAAATTTACGTGGATATCCATCGTGACTATCGTCTCATAACCGCTGTATGCCCTTCCGAGTATCCCCATGGTCGAATCCATGAGCCATGTTATTATTCCTCCGTGCAGGGTCCCGTAGATGTTTATCTCGCGCTCATCGATTCTGTGACTCAAAACCGCGGTCCCATCCTCCGCGCTGCATTCCACAAATTCAAAGTCAAGCATCGCTCCGATGCTGCCGGGCTGCTGCACCCTGTAGCTGAGCGAAGACTTTATCGTCTCCTCCATCATTTTCTGATCGATTCTTGCTGCCATCATCTGTCCTTTCATTCAAAAAGCACCTACATTTATGTCTATGCCGGTGCTTTTCGTTTTAAAACTGATTCTCATTGATGATCTCAAGCAGGGATTTTCTGCCGAGTTCATCGTAGAGTACTCTCTGGATTCTGTCCAGTTCCTTATGAACCGCACAGGGTTTGTCTCCTGTGTTAAGCGGACAGTCTTCACCGTCCTTAAGGCATTCGTTAATCGCCCCGTTCGGCTCCATAATCTTATACACATCCAGGATGCTGATCTTATCCGCACCGCGTGTCAGGAGATATCCTCCTCTGTTACCGCGTACACTCTCTATCAGTCCGCCCTTTTCCAGTTTGCCTGCCACCTTGTATGCGATGGCATTTGACATATTTTCTGTTTTTGCGATCTTGCTGATACTGGTTACATCATCCGTCGATAGATTTCTGATAAGTCTCAGCGCATAATCGCATTCTCTTGTAATCAACATCTGCTCACAAATCCCCCTTTGCCACGGTTAACAATATCATACCGAACCGGGTGGGTCAAGATTTGTATCTGCTTATGTACAAGAGCTACATCATTTCGATGAAGGCAGCAATTCTGGTATTGAGCTGAGCCACATCCGCTGTTGAGTAGTCGGTCTCGACCATGAAGTACGGGATCTTCTTTTCCTCTGTGACAAATCTCTCGATGGACTTATGCTCAACATTGTATGTATGGCATGCCTGGAGAGTCATCTCAAGGACTCCGTCTGCCTTGTACTCATCAATCGTCCTGCCGAGCAGGTCGTATCTGTTCGGATTAGGTGTCATGACTGAGCATCCGATATTGAGATATCTCTCTGCGAGAGCTCCCCAGATGTCCTCTGCATCCTCGTCCACAAGCCTGTCGTACTGCTTGGCTCCGACGCAGTTCTCCATGGCCACCACCACGCCTCCGTTGTCCTCGATTGCGGAGATGACCTTTTCGGTCACGCCGCCGATAGGGCAACCTGTCAGGACTATGCGGGGTCTCTTGTCCAGGGTCTTGCCTTCCTTTTCAATCTTGTCAGCTATTGCATAGAGCTCATCTGCAATGCCTGTTCTGTCAAACTTAAAGCCGCTGCCGTAGAGCACCTTGAACATCTCAAGTCCCGAAACCGGGCACGGATCGCTTTTCATGGTGTCGATGAGATGCTTTTTGGCTCTTCTTATCTCGTTTTCGAGTTTAACTGCTTTTCTCAGGTCGTCATCCGTAATTGTGACTTCGAATTTGTCCTCCACGTACTTTTTGAGCCTGAGGCATTCGTCCTTGTACAGCTTGAGTCCGTTCTCACTCTGGCTGTTCGGAAGATCCATGATGAACACGTCCTTGAAATCCTTCATCAACTCGTACATCTTTTTCTTTCCGTCGCAGGTATTCTCACCCACAACTATGTCCGAAAAGTAAAAGAACGGGCACTTGTCTTCTTTGGCAAATCCGTAGCTGGATTTAATCAGCGGGCAGAGGTTAGCAGGAAGGTCCTTCTCTGCTGCCGGAATGGTCTCCCCTGAAGTCGAGCAAAGCCCTACCTGTGCAGCTCCTGCTGCCAGTGCTATCTCAACCGGAAAATACGTGCAATATGCACCTATGACCGGAATTCCCTGATCCTTTACCTTCTTGACATTTACAAAAGCCTCTCTCCTTGCTTCTGCGAATTCCTCAAATACCGCAGGCAGTTCTTTGATGATTTCCATATTTTTCTTCCCTTTCCGTCAGTAATATCTACCGATTAATATTATATTTTCAGGCTGTTCGTTCAGCAAATAAGCTATTCCGATAATCGGATTCCCGATATCAATCAGACATATATCGCACTTGTTTGTGTTGAATTATGTTGATATTATATAATAAGCCATTCAAAAACAACATTGCGAGGTAGAAACAATGCTCAAACTCGAACGCCATGAAAAAATAATGAGACTGCTGCTCGAAAGAGGAAGCCTGCTTGTATCCGACGCATGTGAGTTGCTCTCATGCAGCGACCAGACGATAAGAAGAGACTTTCAGGAGCTCGAGGAGCAGGGACGATTAAAACGTATCCACGGCGGTGCTTTTATCCCGTCAGCAGACGACAAAGGCGTTCCCGTTCAGATCCGCAAAACTCTGATTGTTGAAGAAAAAAGGCATATTGCCAACATCGCCGCCTCGAAATTCATCAATCCCGGTGATGTTCTGATGCTGGATTCCAGCACAACCTGCAGTACTCTTGCAAGACATCTGCTGGCATCCAATATTCCCATCACCATTATTTCCAATTCGCTGGAAATCGTGCACGATTTCGCAGCCATGCAGAATTCCGCTCACCTTATATGCATAGGAGGCAGATATGCCAAGCGCTCAGGCTCGTTCATCGGATCTGAAGCCGTCAGCGGAATCTCAAATCATGTTGCGGATAAAGCATTCATATCCTGCAACGCAGTCGATATGAATCACGGCCTGCTTGATAATTATGAAAACCAGAAGGACGTCAGGCTTGCCATGCTGAAACACAGCAGAAAGCAGTATCTTCTGGTGGATCACACCAAATTTGATGATGAGGCCAATTTCATAATCTCAGATTTTTCAAAAATAAACGGGATAGTTACCGATAAGGAACCTGATGCTGCATGGATGGATTTCTTCCGCAAGCAGGAAATCGAGGTAATCTGGTAATATCCCGAATATAATTACTGAATATTATT
>ONJG01000088.1 GCA_900318105.1 uncultured Eubacteriales bacterium | reverse complement strand
GCCTGACGAGTCTGCCATGTTGATGTAGTCAGCTCCGTAGCTCTCCATCTTGAGGGCTTCCTCGACTATCCTCTCGACCGGTGCCATGTGCACCATCATGAGAAATCCGACTGCCATCATTTCGAGTTCCTTGGCTGCGTAGATGTGCTCTGCGGATACGTCAGCCTCCGTGACATGCGTGGCGACTCTGACTGCCTGTGCGCCTGCTTTCTTGGCTCTCTTCAGGTCTGCGATGGTGCCTATGCCCGGGAGCAGCAGCACGGTCGGTTTACCATTTTTGATCTCCGATGCCGCTGCCTCGATGAGCTTCATCTCGTCAGTGGCCGAGAATCCGTAGTTGTAGCTCGAGCCGCCCAGTCCGTCGCCGTGCGTGACCTCTATGAGCTCCACGCCGCTTTTGTCCAGGCCGGACGCTATCTTCTTGACCTGTTTCGTCGTAAAGCTGTGCCTGACTGCGTGGCTTCCGTCGCGGAGTGTGGTGTCCACAAGTATTACTCTTCTGTTTTTCATTACTTGTTACCTCCTTCCGCAAGCATTCTCTCGGCTATCTTTTCGGCTGCGGCTACGGCCGCCGAATTGATGATATCGAGATTTCCGGAATATGCAGGCAGGAAGTCCGCCTGTCCCTCGACCTGTGCTATCGTGGTTACTTTGTCTCCGTCCATCGTAGGAGGTACCCTGAGCTGATACCCCGGTACGTAGGACTTGAGCTCCTCCACCATTTCGAGTATGGATTTTTCAATCTTCTTGAACGGTACGCTCTTGTCCTTGACTCTTACGTGGATGGTGTTGGTCATCATGAGAGGTGGCTCTGCAGGGTTAAGCACTATTATCGCTTTGCCCTTATCTGCTCCGCCCACCACTTCGATGGCCTTGCTGGTTGTTTCTGTAAATTCGTCCATGTTGGCTCTGGTGCCCGGGCCAGCGCTCTTGCTGGATATGCAGGAGATGATCTCCGCATACTCAGCGCCCGCTACCCTTGATACCGCATACACGATGGGTATTGTGGCCTGGCCGCCGCAGGTCACCATGTTGATGTCCTGCTCGTCGGCGAGCTTGTCCAGGTTTACCAGCGGCACGCAGTACGGGCCGATGGCTGCCGGCGTCAGGTCGATTGCGACTATGCCGTTTTCCTTGAGCTTTGGTCCGTTGAACTTGAGATGCGCTGCAGCACTCGTGGCGTCGAACACAATCCTTATGTCCTTGCTGCCGTCCTTGATGAGTCCGTCCACACCCTCAATTGTCGTAGGAACTCCGAAACCCCTGGCTCTTTTGATGCCTTCGGATTCTACAATTCCCGCCATCATGGCCATTTCCAGATTCTTGCTACGGAAGATCTTGTACATGAGATCCGATCCGATATTTCCGGGCCCTATTACGCCCACTTTGATCTTGTCTGCCATGTGTTACTCCTTAGTGTTACAGTAAATATAGATACATCGTTTGTTATACGAAGCAGGCTTCCACCTTTCCGAAATCTCCGAAGTCTGCCATGAATACATCACCCTTTGCGGCAGTTACTGTCGCGGAGAGAGCGCCCGACAGGATGACCTCACCCTTGAAGAACTCGACTCCGTATCCCCAGAGCTTGTTTGCAAGCCAGGCTACTGCCTCGGCAGGGTCGCCGAGCACCGCAGAGCCCTTTCCCTCGTTTACGAGTTCGCCGTTTTTGTAGAGCTTCATCTCAACATTCGGAAGGTCCACTTCGTCTATCTTCCATTTGCTGTCCGACAGCACGTACCTGCCTGATGAGGCATTATCCGAAACCGTGTCGATGAGTTTGATCCTCCAGTCGACCACGCGGCTGTCCACGATCTCAAATGCCGGAACCACATAATCCGTTGCTTTTCTGACGTCTTCTGCCGTGACATTGCCGCCGGAAAGACCTTCCTTGAGCACGAATGCGATCTCGCCTTCGATTCTTGCGCTGATCAGCTCATCGATATTGCATGTGCCGTCCTTGCAGTACATCGATTCGAAGAGATGTCCGTAGTCGGGCTCGTTCACTCCGAGCTGCTTCTGGATGCCCTCGGAAGTAAGGCCGATCTTCTTTCCTGAGATTACCTGTCCTTCCTTTACAACCCTGTCGATATTTGCGAGCTGAATTGCATAGGCATCATCGATTGTGAGGCTGTCGTCCATTTCAGTGAGGGGCTCTATGGCCACTCTGCTCGCCTCTGCCTCGTACAGCATGTCGGCGAATTTCTGAATATTATCGTTTGCCATTTCTCTTTCCTTTCACTTTAGTGTCAGGCTGCATTGTGGATGCTTTTATCCTGACGCCCCGCCAGGTGCCGATTATCTTTCAAAGAAGATCTGCAGCTGGTTGGCGAAATCCTGTGTGTGCTCGATCTGTGTCCAGTGTCCGCATTTGCCGAATACGTGCAGCTCTGCGTTCGGGATCAGCTGGAGCAGTTCATATGAATTGGAAAGTGGAATTACTCTGTCCTCGCGGCCGTGGATGATCAGTGTCTCATGCTGGATGTCCCTGATGTAGTGCTGGTCGCCTGCCATGTCCTCGACTCCGTCCTGACGTGGCTTTGGGAACATCGAGGAGAAGCTCTCCTGGAATCCCGGCTGGATGCTGCCCTGGTATCTCGACTCAGCGAGCTCAGGTGTGGCATTGCTGTGATCGTATGTAAAGATCTCAAGCAGTTTGGCCATGTTCTCGGGTGACGGTTCATAGCCCCATACCTGATCGAGTCCGTAAGTGATCGGGAAGGAAACTCCCATGGCTCCCATGAGAACCAGTTTGTTGACTCTCTCGGGGTAGTTGATGGCAAACGACATAGCGAGTGCGCCGCCGAATGAATTGCCCACGAGATTGGCCTTTTCGATGCCGAGTGCATCAAAGAGTTCCTTTGTCTGCTGCACCCAGACTCTCATTCCGTATGTCTGTCCCTCAACACGCTCTGTGTATCCGAATCCAACCAGGTCCGGTGCGATGATTCTGTAGTCATCCTTGAGCAGCGGGAAGAGTTTGTGCCAGTTTGCATATGCAGTAACTCCCGGGCCGGATCCGTGAAGGAATACTACCGGGAAGCCGTCTCCCAAATCATGATAATTAGTTTTAAACTTACCTGTCTGAATGCTGTTAGCAATTTCCGGTCTCTTTTCTGCCATTTCGTAATCTCCTTTCAACTGTTTTTGTAATCGTTTAAAAAGTAGTGATTGTTTTATTTCGTCTGCACCCTGCTCTTTCTGAGTGCATATGTTATCTCTCTTGCGGCTCTCTGGGTTTCCACTATGAGTCTCTCGAGCCTCTTTCCGTATATGTCCTTGACCTGTCCCGACACGCTTATCGCATATCTCACGAGTCCGTCCGTGTCGTAGATCGGCGCTCCCACGCACCTCAAGCCCTCCATTATCTCTCCGTCGTCCAGGGCAAATCCCTGAAGTCTTACCTTTTCGAGCTCCTTTATGAGTTCATCCGGGTTGGTGATGGTCCTGCCGGTCAGCGGGGCAAGCCCGAGATTTCCGATGTGCCTCTTTATCTCCGATTCACTCTTGTGTGCCAGAAGCGCCTTTCCTATCGCACTGCAGTGCATCGGAAGCCTTGCGCCTATCTCCGACACTATGCTGATAAGTGAATCAGCTGCGATCTTGTCGAGGTACAGAACCTCTCCGTTGTCCTCGCAGCCGAGGTGCACGGTCTCTCCGAACTCCTTGCTGAGCCATCTCATCGCCGGCTTGGCCGCGTCCCTTATGTCCCAGGACCTGGCGAGTTTGGTTCCGAGCTCGAAGAGCATTATGCCCATCCGGTACCTGCCGTCGTCGTCAGCCTGGCTGACGAATTTGTGATCTCTTAATGTCGATACCAGTCCGTGGACTGTGCTCTTGGGGAGTCCCACTTCCTCGGACAGCTGCGCCAGCGTCATCCCGTCTTCTGCATCCGAGATAATCTCGAGTATGTTCAGCGCCCTGTCAACTGACTGGATCTTTCCACTGTTTTTATCTCTGGCCATAGAATCCACCTCTTTCAATAAGGATTCTTTACCTTTTCGGTAAAGTTAATATAGCATTAGTTGTTTTAGTTAACAATAAGTATATTCGATAATGTCGAACAAGCATACGACAATACCGAATATTTTTTGTTTTTTTGTGTATTTACTTTTTTCATAAAAGAAAGCGACTTTTAACTCAGACGATAAAAAGCTCTCTTCATGTGTTATTATCTGCTGGAGAAACATTATATGTGTTTGATTAGAAAGGTAGAAAGGATTAGATATTTATGCTGGTACTGAATGTAACATTTCACTTAAATCCCATATGTCATCCTGAGTGTATTTTATGAACTATAAACAATTCGGAATAGTCATACTGGCGGCCGGTCAGAGCAAACGCTTTAAGGGAAACAAGCTGACCGCCGAGTACAAGGGCAAGATGCTCTTTATGCACACCCTCGATACCGTTGCAGATGTCGGGGGTTGCCCTGTTTACGTGGTGACAGCCCAGGATGTTATAAAGAACTATGCCGAACGCCTCGGATTCGTAGTTGTAAAAAATGACAGGCCGGAGCTCGGTATATCCCTGTCGCTGAGGCTCGGGCTCGGCGCCTGCCTTGAAGATCACCCTGGCGTGGACGGCGTTCTCTTCTGCGTCTGCGATCAGCCTGAGCTAAAGGCAGATACAATCAAAAAGATACTCCGCGAAGGCGCGGGGCATCCGGGCTGCATCATCCGGCTGCGTGCGGACGAGGTTTACGGCAATCCCTGCCTCTGGGACCGCATCTATTTCGATGAACTGATGGGCCTCGAAGGCGACAGCGGCGGAAAGCAGATCATGGGAAGACACGAAGGCGCCATCCGCTATATAGATGTGCCTGCCGAAGAGCTCTCGGATATCGACCGCCGCCAGGACCTGTAAGCTGCTCCAATCACATCAGGTCCTCTATCACTTACCCTATATTATTCATTTCAATCTTTCTTCCCACTCGGCTTCCTTGAATCCGGTCAGCACAAATCCGTCACCGATCAACAGCGGTCTCTTTACAAGCATGCCGTCTGTTGCCAGAAGAGCAAGCTGATCTTCCTCACTCATATCCGGCAATTTTTTAGAAAGCTCGAGTTCACGATATTGCATACCGCTTGTATTGAAAAATCTTTTGAGAGGCAGGCCACTCATTTTATAATAATCGCGCAACGTGCTTTCATCGGGATTATCCGTTTTGATATCGATAACCTCGTGCTCAATTCCGTTTTTATCCAGCCATGCCAAAGCTTTCTTGCATGTCGAACACCTGCTGTAACAATATACCTTAATCATCGTCTCCTCCATTGTTTCTTATTTGCCATCTGTACATAAGAGTATCAAATATCCATATAAGAGAAAAGACGCGGTGCTTTTTTGCATCCACGTCTCTGTTTCGATGGCTCAATTATATAGAGTAAATCACATATGTTGCCTTATTTCCCTTAGGCTTAGACATCGTCTGGTGGTCATAATCATCCAGCATATCCAGAGCAGCTGAATAACTTTCTACAACGGAAAGCACCTGCTGTGCATCCAACTGATTCTCTGCACGCTTCATGATCTGTACAATCTGTCCGAGCTGGCTGATTCTTCTGTCATTAACAGCATAGCCACGGAGAATATAATCTTTGAGCATCGAGTTGGCCCACCTGCGGAACTCAACTCCACGCTGAGACTTGACACGATAGCCGACAAAGATGATTACGTCCAGACTGTAAATAGCAACCGGTCTATCCGAATTTGCAATTTGCAAAAAATGCAAATTGCTTTTCTTATCAACCT
>ONJG01000089.1 GCA_900318105.1 uncultured Eubacteriales bacterium | reverse complement strand
TGTCTGTTTTCTCGAAAATGAAAAATCCGCAACCTGTTGCAATTGCTTGGGTTGCGGATGTCTCTGGTGGATGATCAGGGGCTCGAACCCTGGACACCCTGATTAAGAGTCAGGTGCTCTGCCAGCTGAGCTAATCATCCATATTGTATGGGTTGGGTGTGCGGCTTCATATGGCGATGAATTGTTCATCTGTCTTAAAGCCGCTTGAGAATAATAGCATTCACATCGCCTCAAGTCAAGACAAAACAATACAAAAATTCGTCAAAACATTGAAATTAGACAGAATTTGTTGTATTGTTTTCCTGTATAAGTACAAATGCGCGTTTTTTGATGTGCAAAAAAGAATCGTCCGACGAGGACAAAGAACAATTGGAGGTAGTTATAGTGTTCTGTAGTAATTGCGGCAGCCCGCTCGCAGAAGGAGCAAAGTTCTGCAGCGAATGTGGAACCAAAGTAGAGGAAACCAAGGTGCGTGATTTCGGAACTCTCGAAATCGACGAGCCGGCAAGCGTCACAGACACTCTCGCCGGAAAGGCGATGGGGGCAGAGGAGGCGTTTGACGCCAGAGTTTCATTCGACTGGAGCAATGTAATTGACGAACCACAGAGGAAAGAGGTTCCGCAGGGAATCAAGTCACCATGGGCGGCTACGACTGACAACATAGACGAGAGAGAAATCTACTCGGAGATGACTCAGTCTGATGATAAAAACCGTACGATGGGATACATAGACTTACTCAAGGCGGATAAAGAAGAGAGAGAAAGAGCTGCGCTTGACAGGTCTATTGAATATACGGAAGTTCTGGAGTACGACCCTGAAATGGTGGGTGGCACAAAACCGCCAAAGCTCCGTATGGCTCCGCTCTATGAAGATGTGGATGCACCTGTAAAGACTCCGTTCGATGATATAGAGACAGGCGGACCGGAAGACGAATATTTGACTTCTGAGGAGCCGGCAGAAAAGGAAACTGTTTCAGAGGAGGCTAAGCCAGAACCCGCACCCTCAAAATTCGAGCTCCCCAACTTTCTGAAAATGGCGGCAGGCTTCGGAGCAGGTAAAGACGAGGTCGTCGACATCAAGAGAGAAGCCGAGGAGGAAGCTCCCGTAGCTGAGGAAGCCCCGGCTGAAGAGCCCGTGATGGACGAAGCTCCTGCAGAGGAATCTAAAGCGGAAGAAATCCCTGCTGAGGAACCTAAAGCGGAAGAAACACCGGTTGCAGAAACCGCTGCCGAGGACGAATATCTGGACGAAGATCTCTACCTCGAACTTTCTGAGGAGCCAAGGTCGGATCGCGTTTCAAGAGTGATGGCCCATACAGATGAGTATGAGGCCGAGGAAGACGATGATGACGACGAAGACGAAATCGAATCCGAAGATGTTGACGAGGCAGTCGATGAGAAAGAACTCTTCAGCGAAATGACAGAGGCTGAGCCAAAGAAAACAGGCATGACGATTGCGGCCCCTGCAGATGAAGAGGCTGAGATCGAAGCTCTCAAGAAAAGACTCGCTGAGCTGACGGGAACAGTTGAAATCGATCCTGAGCTTATCAAAGAGGCTGAGGAAGATAAAAAGGCTGAGCCCGAAGAAGCTCAGGTCGGAAATATAGTAGAAGACACAGTGGAAGAACCTGCAGAAGAAGGATCTTTTGAGGCAATGGGAGCAGATTTTACCTTCGAGCCGGAAGTGACGGAGGCAGATGATGCGTTTTTTGCGGGACTCACGGCAGCAAGTGAGCCGGCGGAAACTGCAGCTGCAGTCGAAACAACACCCGAGCCTTCTTATGAGGATTTCATGTTTGAGCCGGAAGTAACCTCGGCAGAGGATAAACTCTTTGCAGGCCTTACCGCAGCAAGCGAAACAGCAGCAAAGGAAGAACCCGTTCCTGAAGAGGTACCTGCTACAGAGCCGACATTCGGACTTTCACTGGATGACGAAATAACGGCAAACAAACCTGAGGTGGTTGAGGAACCGCAGGCAGCAGAACCCGCTGCTGAGGAACCGGTAGCCGCAGAGCCGAAAGCAGAACCGACGGTTGAAGACCTTCTGGCCAAATACGTACCGCAGTACTTCGGAGCAGATGCGGACAAGCCCGCGGAAGCACCTGCAGCAGAGCCCGAGATCGTTTCGGAACCGGAGCCGGCAGCAGATGATTCTCCCATCGTGGGATTTGCCCCTGCAGTAACGGAGGCTCCAAAGGAAGAGGCTTTTGATGCACGTCCGGTTGCACCAGAGGCACCGGTTATCAGGCTGGATGACTTTGAAGCAGAACCGGCAGAGCCCGTAAAGCCTGTTGAGGAAGCTCCTGTAGTTCCAGCTGCTCCCGCAGTACCTGAGACGCCTGCAGCACCTGAGACACCTGCAGCAGAAGAGCCAAAGACAAGCGATGCCGTATCACTTGATGAGCTTGAGGACCTTTTCGGATCGCAGGCAGGTGAAGGCATCAAAGCCGAGACAACAAAGAAAATAGATAAGTTCTATACACTGTATAGAAAAAATGAAGAATTCCAGAGACTGCTGGATGAAGAATACAGCAGACTTAAAGGCGAGAATATAGAAATACCTGAGGATGATGCTCCGATAGCAGGGCTTGCGGCAGCGGCTACGACCGAGGAAGCATCAGCCGCTGCAGATGAGGCTGCTCCGAAAGAAGCAGAGAAAGCTCCGGTTGACTTCAGCGCAACGGCAATTCTCGAAGAGCTCGGAGAGAGCAAGACTCCTGTAGAGGATGCTACCATTTATCGCGATCTTCCGCCTGAAATTGCGGAGATAAACGAGACCGCATCCAATGCTGAGGTTAACTCAGGATTCAGTGTGGAGGGAACCGAGGCCAAGGGTCTTGGGCTCGGAGATACCGACGCGACGGCAGTTGCAGGAGCTGCAGCCGCCGGTGCAGCAGTCGCAGGCGCTGCAATGACCAAGGCCGAAAAGAAAGCTGCTAAAAAAGCAGAGAAAAAGGCCAGAAAAGAAGCCGCAGCAGCTGCACAGGTAGAGTATGAGGATGTAGACAGCGGAAGCACTGTACTGACAATTCTTGCTGTAATAGTCGCCGTGCTCCTCGTGGTTTTGCTGGCCATTATACTGGTACTGCATATAGCACCGAACAGCGAGCTGGCACTTTCGATAGATGAGTTTATCGAGAACATCACAAGCCGTTTCAGTGCGGCAAATACTTTCGGAGGGCATTGGCTTCTCTAGTCGCAATTGCAAGATGATTATATAAACCTGCAGCGGCAGCTGACGCTGCCGCTGTACTTTTGTTAAGGAGGACGGTAAATTGGCAGTCTATACAAAAGAAACACAAAAGGCCAGGAAAGCGGCCAAAGTAGACGAACTTAAGAGCAGGCGCAAACCGCCACGTAAGGGCTTGTCTGCTCTTCTTATGATTATTGCGGTCGTACTCGGCGTGCTGCTTCTGACCGTAGGCTTCATCACGGACTGGATGTGGTTCAAGGACCTCGGGTACACATCCGTGTTCTGGAAGAAAATGATCACTCAGCTTGAGATCGGAGTTCCGACATTTATCGTGATGACGCTTCTTGCGAGATTTTATCTCAGGACGCTCAAAAATGGCTATTTCAGGAAGATCGAGTCTCATGAAATTCCGAACGCAAAGAGGATAAACAAAGTCTCATGGGTGCTTTCGGCTATATTCGGAGCTTTGACTGCGGTATTTGCCACCAGCGGGACCTGGCTGACATATCTGAAGTCGGCGAACGCGACGAACTTCGGCCTTAAAGATCCGCTGTTCAATCTGGACATAGGATTCTATATCTTTGACCTCGACTGGTATGACAAATTAAATGAGATCATCCTCGCCTCCGTAATCGGACTGGCGGTGGTCACCGTTATTTACTATGCATACCTTCTGACAGTAAGGACGCCGGACTTTTTCAATCACGAAGACGACGGCCCCGTCACCCCCGAGGACATCATGGAGGAAGAGGAGGAATCAGAGCCCAAGGTTATCTACCGCACTCCTATAGACCACTCCGTGATCGGAAGGATGGGAAGAGCCGCCAAGAATGCGGTCGGCACGGCTTTTGATAAGAATCACAAGAAGGCCAGAGGCCGCAGGGTGGATATCAACAACAGCAACCTCGAACACCTCATGGATATTGCAAGCGGCAAACTCATTATCCTCGGTGTTATATTCTATCTCATGCTGGGCGCGGACTTCTTCCTCAAGCAGTTCGATCTCCTGCACACGCATACAGGCGCTGTGTACGGCGCGGGCTTTGTGGATGTCAACGTAACGCTCTGGCTCTACCGCATCATCATGGTGCTTTCGGTTGTCGGTGCGGTGACGCTTGCCATACACATCAAGAAGGGTGAAATCACAAAACTTCTCAAGATTCCCGTGATCATGGTGCTCGTTTTCGTGCTTGGCAATGTCGCGGGCAATGCCGTTCAGACGCTCATAGTAAGCCCGAACGAAATCAACAAGGAGTCGAAATATCTCGAGAGCAATATCGAGTACACGAGGCACGCATACGGCATCGACGATGTCAGGGTTGCCACATATAAAGCGGACGATTCTCTCACTGCAGAGACCATCACAAGCAACGAAGAGACCATCGGCAATATCAGGATAAACGACTATGAGCCGGTGGAGGATTTCTACAACCAGACACAGAGTATCCGTCAGTACTACAGATTCAACGACGTGGACATCGACAGATACACCATTAACGGAAACATAACTCAGACATATCTCTCCGCCAGGGAAATCGACGAAGAGAAGATTTCGAATACATGGATCAACAAGCACCTCAAGTACACACACGGTTACGGAGTTGCCGTATCGCAGGTGGATACCGTAACGGCCTCGGGTCAGCCGGACGTGGTTGAGGGCAATATCCCGCCGGAGACGAACGTCGAGGAACTCAAGATTGACAGGCCGGAGATTTACTTCGGCGAGCTTTCCAAGGATTACGTAATCGTAAATACCAAGGAAGCCGAGTTCGACTATCCGGACGGAAGCGAAAACAAATATACCGAGTACAAGGGCAGCCACGGCATCAAGCTGAACCTGCTCAACAGAATTCTCTACGCGATGAGAGAGGGCAGCATCAACATCCTCGTTTCGCCTAACATCACTTCGGAATCGAAGATCATGTACGTGAGAAGCGTTGTGGACAGGGTTAAGAGAATCATGCCGTATCTGTCATACGAAGAGGATCCGTACATGACAATCGTGGACGGCAAACTCTACTGGATACTCGATGCCTATACAACGAGCAGCAATTATCCATACTCCGAGCCGTACGACGGAGAGCTCAACGCGACCAACTACATCAGAAACTCGGTCAAGGTCGTTGTGGATGCCTACGAGGGAACAGTGGACTTCTACATTGTCGACGAGGACGATCCGATCGCAAAGACTTATCAGAAGATTTATCCTAAACTCTTCAAGTCTTCGAATGAAATCAGCGACGAACTCAGGTCTCACCTGAGATATCCGAACGCCATGTTCAAGATTCAGGCTGAGGTTTACACAAAGTACCATATGGACGAGGTCAAGGTCTTCTACCAGAAGGAGGACCTCTGGGATATCGCACATCACATCTACGGCACAGAGCAGGTTCGCATGGACCCGAGCTATTATGTCTTCAACCTGCCTGATACGGAAGAGGGAGCGGAGTTCATCAACATGGTGCCTTTCACTCCGAAGTCCAAACAGAACATGACGGCCATTATGATGGGCAGAAACGACGGCGACAACTACGGACAGCTCATCGTATACACGATGCCAAAGAACAAGAACATATACGGACCGATGCAGATAGAGGCGCAGATAGACCAGAATCCGCAGATTTCTCAGGACTTCGCGCTCTGGAAATCCTCAGGTTCGACTTACAAGAGAGGAGATCTCTTCGTAATACCTATCGGCACATCGCTGATGTACGTCGAGCCGGTTTACCTCGAGGCGTCCAACCAGGCTATTCCTGAGGTCAAGAGAGTAATCGTGGCTTATCAGGATAAGATCGCATATGAGGCGACGCTCGCGGAGGCCCTGGTCAGCCTGTTCGGTGGAGATGCCGGAGACAAGCAAAACAAGATAGACGGCATCGATGACGGAGCCGACGGTGCGGCGAGCGATGACGTGCAGTCGCTGATCAACAAAGCCCAGAACGCGTACAACAAGGCCATTGAGGCCCAGAAGAACGGCGACTGGGAAGGCTACGGCAAATACATCAAGCAGCTTGAGAATTATCTCAGCAAGCTCTCGAGTGAGAGCGGCGGCGCATCAGCCGGGGCTGATGCCGCGGCAGCCGGCACGAACGCCGCTGCTGATACAGCTACTGCCGATGCAGGCGCGGGTGCCGGTGCCGAGCAGGCTGCGGACGCAGCCGCCGCCGACTAGGCCGCAAGGGAGTGGCGAAAGGCGCCGCTGCGCTCGGAGCGTCGCTCCGAAAAATCTTTACAAGTATTTAAAGGGTATTAGTTTAATGATTAATTATGATTTAAACAGAATGTTATTTACGCTCATGCCGGATGAGCACGATGCGGAAACGATCATAAACAAACTCCGGGCACATCCGGAGGTCCGCTTCGTCTCGCTCACGGGCGTGGACATGGGCAACCACAACACGGACGAGAAAATCCCCGTCGACGCTTTTATCGACGAGATAGACATCCTGCTTAAGGACGGAGTGCAGACGGACGGCTCGTCGGTAGCGCTTCCGACCATAGCGGATCTCTCCAACGCGCGTGTGGATATAGTGCCAGATCCCGATGTGAACTGGTATGTTGAGTACAACTACGGCAACATCGATTATGAGACCGGTTTGCCAACAGGCACACTGAGGATACCTTCATTTCTCAGACACAACGGCGACCACATGGTCGGCTCGAGGATTTTCCTCAAAGACTCGGTCGGGCGCTTCAGCGAAGGGCTGGAAAAACTCCTCAAGGAGCACCCCGAAGTCTTTAAGCAAATCGCAGGTATCAAGAGTTTCAGCGATATAGAAAGCCTGGTTCTGACCAACGCAACAGAGCTCGAGTTCTGGGTCAAGACGCCGGAGGACAAAGCCGACAGGCAGCAGCTTTCCATAGCGCAGGAGCTCAAAGAGCAGTACTGGCAGAGGGTCACGGGACCGGTTGCCACGGCGCTCGAGCAGACCATAGAGATACTCGATCACTACGGATTCGGCGTCGAGATGGGTCACAAGGAAGTCGGCGGAGTAAAGGCTAAAATGGGCAACTCCGGAAACTTCGACCACATAATGGAGCAGCTCGAGATAGACTGGAAATATTCAAATCCGATGCAGGCCGCCGACAACGAAAGCCAGATAAGAAAGATAGTGCGCGATGTATTTCGCATGAACAATCTGGACGTGACTTTCAGCGCCAAGCCGATTTACGGAGTCGCAGGCTCCGGTGAGCATACGCATTTCGGAGTGGCGGCGAGCCTTAAATCCGGTGAGACGGTCAACCTCTTTGAGCCGGCCGAAAAGGAATCCGAGTTCATCAGCCCGGTGGGCTATGGCGCGCTCATGGGTCTTCTCAGAAATTACGAGGTACTCTATCCGATCATAGCGCCGACGCACAGCTCATTTCAGAGGCTGAAACCCGGTTACGAGGCTCCGGTATGTACGGTTACTTCGCTCGGCATGGACCACAGTACACCTTCTAGGAACAGGACCGTGCTGATCGGACTGGTCAGGGATCTCAAGAACCCCCGCGCGACCAGATTTGAGCTGAGATCGCCAAACCCGCACACCAACACATACCTTGTGATAGGCGCGGCGTACATGACGATGCTCGACGGCATCAAGGCCGTGCTCGAGGCAGGAAAGACATCTTCGGACCTTGAGAAATCCATCAGCAAGAAATATGGAGATGAGGATTTCTACCTCGAAAAGAACAGGGAGTACAGGTCGGAGCGCAATATTTACACCGACTACACCCCGGAGGAGAGGGAGAAGCTCTTCGGAAAGGCCCCGGCCAACGTCTGGCAGAGCTTTGCCATGTGGGGCGACTCCGGAATCGATGCGGATAAAACAGAAGTTATAACAGGCGGAGACGAAACCGCTGCCATGATACTCCGCTCGTACCGCGAGCAGATGATATACAAATGGACTATGGAATATCACGACAGATATATTCCAAACACCATGGACTTCCTGCGCGATTGCGTCAGACTTCACGACGACGATTCAAACGAATACGACGCAAAGAACTGGGAAGAAATCAGCAGGCTCAAGTCCCTCATCGGACGCGAGGAAAAGGGCAGGGCGTCGCTGCTGATGAAGGCGAGAATTGCCATAGACGAAGAGAACTATTCGGAGCTGAGCAAGTACGAGCTCGAGATAGAGGAAAAGCTCGACGAACTCAGGGCCGTGTATGACAGATATCGCCGTAATATCTTTTAATAAAATAGTAAAAAGCAGGTAATTAAATGTTAGATATCAAAAGACTTAGAGAAGATTTCGACGGAGTAAAAGCAAAAGTAGAACGAAGAGGCAAGGGCGATTTCGGCCTGGATGCCGTTCAGGATCTCGACGTTTCGAGGCGCAAGATCCTGGCCGAAGTGGAGTCGCTTAAGAACAAGCAAAACACGACATCCAAGGAAGTACCAAAGCTCAAGAAAGAGGGCAAGGACACAACCGCACTCTTCGCAGAGATGAAGGCGCTTTCGGCCAGGATAAAGGAGCTCGATGCCGAGGTTTCTGAGATAGAGGATAAGCTGAGAGAATTGCTGCTCGGAGTTCCCAACACACCAAATGACAACGTGCAGGAGGGTGCGGACGACAGCGACAACGTCGAGATAAGAAAGGTAGGGGAGCCTGCAGCTTTTCCCTTCGAACCTAAAGCCCACTGGGACATAGGCGAGGGCCTGGATATCCTGGACTTTGAGCGCGCCGGCAAACTCTCCGGTGCGAGATTTACGGTATACAAGGGCATGGGCGCAAAGCTCGAGCGCGCGCTCATCAACTTCATGCTCGACCTTCACACCGAGGAACAGGGCTACACGGAAATCCTGCCGCCGTTTATGGTAGGGCGCGAGGCCATGACGGGAACGGGACAGCTCCCGAAGTTTGAAGAGGACATGTATCACATCGAAGCTGCGGATATGTTCCTCATCCCGACGGCCGAGGTTCCCGTTACCAACCTGAGATCCAAGGAGATAATTCCGGGGGATGAGCTCCCGATTTACTACACGGCATATACACCGTGCTTCCGTAAGGAAGCCGGCTCCGCCGGAAGAGATACCAGAGGCCTGATAAGACAGCACCAGTTCAACAAGGTTGAGATGGTCAAGTTCGTGGCTCCGGAGACATCGTATGACGAGCTCGAAAAACTGACAGCCGATGCAGAGGAGGTCCTGAAGAGGCTCGGCATCCCGTACAGGGTGGTCATGCTCTCTACGGGCGACCTCGGATTCAGCTCAGCCATGACATACGACATCGAGGTTTGGATGCCGAGCTACGGCAGATACGTCGAGATTTCGAGCTGCTCCAACTTCGAGGACTTCCAGGCCAGGAGAGCCGGCATCAAGTTCAGAAGGGACAAAGACTCAAAGGCAGAGTTCGTGCACACATTAAACGGCTCCGGCCTCGCAGTCGGCCGCACAGTTGCCGCGATACTCGAAAACTTCCAGCAGGAAGACGGCAGCGTGGTAATTCCGGAAGCCCTGAGACAGTACATGGGCGGCCGCGAAAAACTCACAGTCATGTAATTGACCAAAATAGTCGAAGTAAACAAATACGTAGAATAAATAGATACGCAATACAAGACAATAGAGCAGGCGTCATCATGCCTGCTCTTTTTCATGCCGGTTCTATAATAGAATTCACTCCGAATGCATGAAAGTGTATGAAATAATTATTCCCAAGTGCATGAGAATGTTTGGAAAGAGTCCAGAATGCGTGAGAATGTTTGGAAAATGATTCCCAAGTGAATGAAAAGGTAAAATGGGAATCATTTTTCATGCGTGTAATTGTCAAAAAGTGATTCCGAAATGCAAAAGACGAGGGAAAGGAATCATTTTTCGTGTAAATAATGAGTAACTTTGGCTAATAATAGCTGCTTTATGGGAAAATATGCCGGTTTTCTTGAGAAAAGTGATTCCCATTTGCGCTTTTTCCGAAAGCAGGAATCACTTATCGGCTAACTGATTGCAAAAAAGTGATTCCTTTTCTGCAAGAATAAGGAAGAGGGAATCATTTTGGGAATGTCAGAGCGTATGTTGGTGGGAAATAGCTCTAGGTTATGTAGAGAGTAATGCCCTGACCATAAACAAAAGGCTGAAACAGTGATTAAGCCTGAGAAGAAGGGCGCGATAGTGATTAAGCCTGAGAAGAAGGGCGCGATAGTGATTAAGCCGGAGAGGAAGGCGAGGTTGATTAAGCATGGAGAAGAATGGGATGAGGCTGAATACAATTCTTGATTGGTAATTGAGAATTGAATACTGAGAATTGAATATTGAGAATTGAGACATATCATTGCATGAAGTAGTGGCAGGCTAATCCGACAGTGCTTTTGCAGATGAAAAGATGATGTTGTTTTTAGAGTGAATATTTTGCAGGAATTAGTGCATTTTATGCTGAAATTAGTGCGTTTCTTGTTTGCAATTTTTGATGTATATTAATAACATTTTTATATGGAAAAGAGACTGCTTGAGGAACTTCAAATGTACAGAAATGAGCTCAAAAGAAAGGCAGGCATATGCGAGAGCAGGCTTAATGAGCTTGACTCCTGTCGCGGTCTTAATATGAAAAGACGCAAATCATCCAAAACTGGGATACATTATTATTCTGCCTATGATAAAGAGTATGAATTCAGCTATATTGGAAGTGAGAAGTCGGAGACTGTAAACAGAATAAAAGAGTACAGGTATTATAAGAAGTCATTTGATGTATTGACTTGTAATCTTGGAGCTGTAAACAATCTTCTGGAAACATTTCATCCGTCAGATTATGAATCGATAAACGATATGCTCCCAGATATATACAAGAATCCAAGACTGGATGATGTGCTTGTGGGTGATGAGGCAAAGCTCTGGAGGGAAAGAGCACTGGCACTGAAAAACAGATACGATATATATAAACCTGAAGAGTTAATCAACCCGACGGATGACGGAAACTATGTGAGATCAAAATCCGAAGCGGCTATATATAATTACCTGCTGTCCATGGGCGTAACATTTATCTATGAGCTCCCAATGAGAATCAGAGGCAGACTGATGGTTCCTGATTTTACGCTGCTTTCTGAGCTGGACAATAAAACAGAATTAATAATAGAGCACCAGGGAATGATGTCGAGCGAGTACTACAGGAGAAGATTCGCGGAGAAACTGTACAATTATTTTCAGGAAGGATATGTGCATGGTATAAACATATTCTTCACTTTTGATACGCCGGCCGGAGGATTTGACAAAACCCCGGTGGAGGAAATAGTTCGAAGCAGAATACTTCTGCGATAGGTTAAAATGAATTCCTTGAATCAAAGTATAAGAAGTATAAGACAGCATTAAGATAGTATGTATATTGTAAAAAGTCGGGTCGCCACTAGGGGGTGGCACCGACTTTTATCATTCCTTCATCATCGACACCGCTGATTCGGTCGCCCTCGGCGAGGAGTTCCTGAATGTAGCTTATAAGCTCAAGCGACATGATCTCTCCCGGGCAGGCAACCGGAGTTCCCGGAGGATAGGTGATTATGGGATCGAACAGAACCCTGCCGTCGGCCTCGTAGAGGGGCACGAGCTCTGCCTCTGTCGGAACATCGGATGTTTCCGGAACGGGTGCGTCGAAGGAACGGGCTCGGCGGGTGCTATGGCCTACGCCATAGGACTCAGCGATTTCGCTGAGTGCGGTGAGCAGCCTCTCGTAGTCGCTTCGCTTGTTGCCGGCGCCGCTCATCAAAAGCAAATAATCCCCGTGGATCATCTCCGATACTATTCCTTTGTAGCGAAGCTCTTTTTCAAGGCGCTCACCGGAGACGCCGAGCCCCGCCATGCTTATGTTTATCTTTGTAACATCCGGACCCTCTCTGTAGCGGTAAAGCGGGAAGCATTCGTCGTCTGCGCCGCCCGTGCCGCGCTCGCCACCGCCCTGCACTACGGTAAGGCCGCTTATCTTCGCGGCATTTTTATAGAAGTAGTCCAGATCTTCCTTCCAGGATTTAATAATATCCGTCCCGTTGCTTCGCATGATCTTTTCATTTATATCCAGGCTTGTCATAAGAAGGTATGACGGGCTCGTGGTCTGGAGCATTCGAAGAGCTTCGCTGACCGCATCTATGTTCACACTGTCCGTGCAGATGTTAAGAATCGCGCTTTCGGTGAAACTCAGAAGAGTCTTGTGCGTGCTGTTTATTACTATATCGGCGCCCAGGGTTTCTGCTGCATGCGAGATGTGCGGCACAAAAGCGCCGCTGTCTCTCAGTGACTTTGCATCATAATCGAAGAACTTAAGATGTGCGCCGTGTGCCTGATCGACTATTAGCGTCATCCCGTATTCGTGGGCGGTATCCGCAAGAATGGCAATGTCCGAGAGCATTCCGCAGTAGTTCGGGCTTGTCACAAGAACTGCCGATGCGTCAGGATTGGCCCTGCATGCATCCTCGAGCGCATACGGTGATATCTCAGCGGACAGGTTGTACGAAGGCTCAATTTCAGGCTGGACATATACGGGATTTATCCCGCCGAGTCTCAGAGCCGAGTACGCGCTGTGGTGGGAATTCCTGCCGAGGATGAGTTTGCCGCCGATGGGAACCGTTGCCAGAACAGCTGCCATAATGCCGGCGCTTGAGCCGTTTACCAGGAGCTCCGTATTGCGGACGCCGTAGAGATCTGCGTAGTTCTCCATGACATTTCTGAGCACGGATTTTGGGCTGTAGAGCGCGTCAGCACCCGGGAATTCGGTGACGTCGTATTTGATGATGTCGTTCAGGAAATCTCCATAGCCATAGCGCGCAAAAATGTCCCTGCGGCTTTTGTGCCCGGGCATGTGAAATGAGATGTGCTCATCATTGCTGTATTCTTTTAAAAAGTTAAATATGGTCTTGTCCATTGCTGTTATTATCGCTGCATATAATAATAACCTACAAATCATTCTATCTTGTACACGGACAAACCGCAACAGACAAATAATTAACGCGATTGTCTTAGAAAATGCACAGTTTATAGACTGTGTATTTTATATCAATTATGTATTTTTGCTTCTTATGGTATATAATGTAGGCGTTCTGAAAAGGGGGATTATTTTTTGTGCCCCGAGAGAATGCCGCCGGCAGCCGGGAGGAGCCGTGCGGGTCCGTCAGACAGAGCGCGGATCCGGCACTGAGGCAACAGCCCTAAGGCCGTAGCAAAAAGGCGGTCTCAAGGCAGCCCTAAGGCGGCAACTACAGATACTACAGATATTGTAGCAACTATATGAAAGGAGTTTCTAAAGGGATGAGCCAAAGGAAACATTTGCCAAGCGTCCACGTGCCTCATCATAAAAACACGTCTCAGTCAGAGACCGTGACGATGCCGGTACCGGATGAAGTCAGCATCAGCATGTCCCAGAACATCGGCGCTCCTTGCACTCCGCTCGTTGCAGCGGGTGATTACGTAAAGGTAGGTCAGAGGATCGGAGATTCCGAAGCCTTTGTAAGTGTACCTGTCTTTTCGAGCGTCAGCGGAACTGTAAAATCAATCGATCAGGTCCGTGGTTCAATGGGCGGCTTCGAGACACACATCGTGATCGAGACTGACAAAAAACAGGAGGTAAGCGAAGAAGTAAAACCACCTGTCGTTGAGAGCTTTGAGGATTTCGTCAAAGCAGCAAGAGACAGCGGCATGGTAGGACTGGGAGGAGCATCGTTCCCGACTCACATCAAGCTGAATCCAAAAAACATCGATGAATGCGAGTACCTCGTGGTCAACGCCGCAGAGTGCGAGCCATTCATTACAACAGACAGCAGAGAAATGGTAGAGAACGGACAGGACGTGCTCGACGGCATGAAACTCATCATGCAGTACCTGAATCTTAAAAAAGGATTCATCGGAATCGAGACCAACAAACCTGACGCAATTGCCAACCTCAAGAGACTTATCGAGCAGAACGAGATAAATGACATCGAAATCGTACCGCTTCCATCAAGCTACCCGAAGGGAGCTGAGCGTGTACTCATTTATGAGGTCACGGGAAAGACAATGGATGCCGGTGTGCTCCCTGCACAGCTTGGAGTCATACTCGATAACGTATCCACGGTAGGCCTCATGGCTGAGTACTTCAGGACCGGCATGCCTATAGTAAGGAGAAGAGTTACTATAGACGGCGATGCAGTGGCTGAGCCAAAGAACGTCTACATTCCTATCGGAACCAGAATCGCGGATGTGATCGAGTTCTGCGGCGGCTATAAAAAAGAGCCGCGCAAGATCATCATGGGCGGGCCTATGATGGGACGTGCCACAAAATCCGACGAGTCGCCGACCATGAAAAACACATCGGCCGTGCTCTGCTTCGGACAGGAGATGGCTGAGGTAAAGGAAGAGACAGCATGTCTCAATTGCCAGCGCTGCCACTCGGTTTGCCCGATTGGACTCATGCCGAGCATCTTTGCGGATGCCTACGAGCAAAAGGACGTGGACAAACTCAACAAGTTCAACATAATGCAGTGCATGGAGTGCGGCAGCTGCTCGTTCATATGTCCGGCCAGACGCCCGCTCGCACTGAGCAACAAACTCTCTAAGATGATGGTAAAGGAGGCATCGAATTAATATGGCTAACAAGTTTCATGATAATTTGATAGTATCCTCCTCACCGCATATCGTCACAGAGTCGGATACTACAAGACTCATGGGGTCAGTGCTCCTCGCACTCGCTCCTTCACTGATTGCCAGCATATACATCTTCGGATTCAGGGCTCTGCTCCTCTCCGTTATATGCGTGGCAGCGAGCGTACTCTTCGAGTATGTATACAACGTAATCACTCATAAAAAGCAGACGGTAAGGGACCTCTCCGCTGCGCTGACGGGACTTCTGATTGCATTCAACGTACCGTCGAACTTCCCGATCTGGCAGGCCGTGCTCGGATGCCTCTTTGCGATTGTGGTGGTAAAGCAGCTCTTCGGAGGAATCGGCAGGAACTTCAGTAACCCGGCCATTACAGCCAGGATATTCCTGTTCATCTCGTTTGCCGGCAACATGTCCACATGGCCTGTAACAAGGCTCGACTCGGGCGCTGATGCCGTGACGGGAGCCACACCGCTTGCACTTTATGCGGAAGGAAGCCGCGACCAGATTCCGGACCTCCTCCGTATGTTCCTCGGATTCCACGGCGGATCCACCGGAGAAGTCTGCGCACTCGCACTTCTCATCGGCGGCATCTACCTGATAGTCCGCAAGGTAATCAGCCCGATTATCCCTTGCGCATTTATCGGAACCGTATTCGTATTCGGATTTATCGCGACAGGCAGCCTGCACTGGGCACTCTTCCATGTGCTGGCCGGCGGCGTGATGCTCGGAGCCTTCTTCATGGCAACCGACTATGTCACATCGCCTAAACTGCCGCTCGGACAGCTGCTGTTCGGCATCGGCTGCGGCATCATCACGATGAGCATCAGGCTCTTCGGTTCGTATCCTGAAGGCGTATCCTTCTCGATACTGCTGATGAACCTCTGCACACCGCTCCTGAACAACCTGTCCTACAAGTTCTATCTGAAGGGAGGTGCCAAATAATGGAAACTAAGAGCAATGCTTTCAAGGATTTCATTTCACCTATCCTGGTACTTGTAATCATCTGCTTTGTGGTGACATTCCTGCTCGCATTTGTGTACGGAATCACCAAGCCGATAATCGATGAGAACACAGCGGCCGCAGCAAGTGAGGCCAGGTCAGCTCTCCTCGAGGATGCGGACGGCAAATTCTCGGATGCAGGCGCTGAGCTTGTAACTTATGAAGAGAAAAAGGTATATGCCACAGAGTGCTATACCGCAGACAACGGATCTGGCATGGTAGTCACCGTTGAGTCGAACTCGTACGGCGGACTTCTCACAGCCATGGTCGGCATCAACAAGGACGGCGAGATCACAGGCGTTCAGATCACAGATCACGCAGATACGCCGGGCGTCGGAACCAAAGCTCAGGATCCGGCCCACCTCAGTCAGTATGAGGGACACACCGAGCTTGCCAGCGATAACATCAAAGCGCATGCCGACGACATCGTAGAGGTTACGGGAGCTTCCGTATCCTCAGGCGCAATCCATAAAGCTGTATACTGTGCACTCGAGCAGTTCAAAGCGATGGGAGGTGTCAAATAATGGAAAAGAAAAGTAAACTCGCTATTCTGACCAACGGAATTATCAAGGAGAACCCCGTGCTGGTACTCCTGCTCGGAACATGTCCGTTCCTGGCCACATCATCCTCGCTGATCAACGCGCTCGGCATGGGACTTTCGGCCACGGCGGTACTGATCTGTTCCAACGTGGTAATTTCGCTGCTTCGTAAGGTAATCCCGGACAAAGTCAGGATTCCTTGCTACATAGTAGTAATCGCCGGCTTCGTAACTCTGGTGCAGTTCGTGCTCCAGGCATACGCACCGGGCATCAACAAAGCACTCGGAGTGTTCATTCCTCTGATTGTAGTAAACTGCATCATCCTCGGACGTGCAGAGGCGTTTGCCAACAAGAATTCCGTAATCGACTCCGCATTTGACGGAATCGGCATGGGACTCGGATTCACACTGGCTCTCGCGGCAATGGGCGCAATCAGGGAGTTCTTCGGAACAGGATGCCTCCTCGGCTTTACGATTATTCCGAACTTCTCGATCGGATTCTTCAATCTCCCTCCGGGCGGATTCTTCGTGTTCGGAGTGCTGATTGCCCTCATGCAGGCTGCAACAAAGGGAAGAGCCCTCAAGGCCAAAGGCTTTAGCTGCGGACTTTGCCCGATGTACAATTCCTGCAATACGGCAGAAGCAAACGAAGAGATTGAGGCCGAGAAAAAGGCAGCCGCAGCAGTATAGAAAGGAGGACAGACATAAATGATAAATTTAATCGTAATCTTTATGGCGATAGTCCTCGTAAATAACTTCGTACTGTCGCAGTTCCTGGGAATTTGTTCATTCCTCGGAGTTTCAAACAAAATGAGCTCAGCAGTGGGCATGGGAGGCGCCGTAGTCTTCGTAATGGTAATCGCCGAGCTCGTGACATGGCCTGTTATGCAGGTGCTCAATAAATTCGACATTGCGTACCTCCAGACCGTGGTATTCATACTCGTTATCGCAGCCCTCGTGCAGTTCGTAGAGATGTTCATGAAGAGATATCTGCCTGCGCTTCAGAAAGCGCTCGGTATCTTCCTCCCGCTCATCACGACCAACTGCGCCATCCTCGGTGCTACGATCAACGCAATAAGTTATGGCTATACATACATCGAGTCCGTCGTGTATGCCTTCGGAGCAGGAGTCGGCTACATGGTAGCTATGGTCCTCTTCGCAGGTATCCGCGAGGAAAAGCTCGCAACGACAGAGGGCGTGCCGGCACCTTTCCAGGGCGTGGGCATCATCCTCGTGGCAGCGTCCATCATGGCGCTTTCGTTCATGGGCTTTACCGGGATGTTCCAGTAGAAAGGAGGCAGAGTGATGAGTGGTATTATGACACCTGTAATGCTGGTTGCAGTCATAGGACTTATCTGTGCGGGCCTCCTGGTATTCGCATCCAAGGTATTCTTTGTGGCAGTTGATGAGAGAGTCACGCAGGTAAGGGAAGTTCTGCCGGGCGCTAACTGCGGCGGCTGCGGCTTCGCCGGCTGCGACGACTACGCTGCCAACCTCGTGGCGGACGAAGAGCTGCCATGCACCAAATGCTCGCCGGGCGGGGCAGGCGTAGCGGCGCAGATTGCCGAGATACTCGGCAGAGCCGCCGGATCCACCGAGCCCGAAGTCGCACAGGTTATGTGCAACGGCGTTTGCGACGCAAGGAGAACAGTGCTCGAGTGGCAGGGCATGCAGTCCTGCAAGGGAGCCAAGGGATGGTTCTCGTCACCGAATGCCTGCATGTTCGGATGCATGGGCCTCGGAGACTGCGTTGATGCATGCCAGTTCGATGCTATCGGAATCGTTGACGGCATCGCAAAGGTCAACAGAGAAAACTGCGTGGCCTGCGGAGCCTGCGTAAACACATGTCCGCAGAAGATCATCAAGCTCGTACCTGTCAAGAGCCAGGTACACGTTCTGTGCTCATCCACAGACAAGGGCGCAGTTGCCAAAAAGAACTGTGACAACGCATGCATCGGCTGCACCAAGTGCACTACGGTATGTAACTTCGGAGCCATCACCGTAGAGGACAACCTCGCAAGGATAGATGTATCCAAGTGCAAGTCCTGCGGACTTTGCGCAGTTGTATGCCCGACAGGCGCTATCAACAGCTTCAAGAAACTGCCTCCAAAGGCAGCAGCCGAAAAGGCCGCAGCAGCCAAAAAAGCCGCTGCCGCAAAGGCCAAGGAAGCAGCTGCAGTTGCGCAAGGATAAAGAAGAGCCCAAATCAAAAGAGCTGTCGTATTGACGGCCAGCTCAAAATAGTTGCTACATAGAAGTAGCTGTCCATCCGCGAATGGCAGCTACTTCTTTTTGGGTATTGATTTGAGAATCAAGAGATGATACTGTGTGCATGTTCTGAAAGAGAATCCGAAAAGAGAAAAAATGGAAAAAACAGAGAGTATTATAATATGGATCGCATAGAAAAAGTGAAGGCCGGTTTTGCACGGGAGTTCGGAAGAGCCGAAGGCAGAGAGCTTATTGTCTGTTCGGCGCCGGGCAGAACGGAGATCGGCGGCAATCACACCGATCATCAGAGAGGAAGGGTCCTGACGGCAGCCGTCAATCTCGACGCTATAGCCTGCGCCGCGCCGAACGGCACGGATGTGGTGCGCGTATATTCCGAGGGATATGGTCTTGCGACAGTGGATATGTCGGTCAGGGAGCCGATACCGGAAGAGTATGGCAGCACCGAAGCCATAATACGAGGGGTAATGGCCGGAGTTTCGAGAGGCATGGGATTTGATGCCTATGTGATATCAGATGTTCCGGGAGGCTCGGGGCTATCTTCATCGGCCTGCTTTGAAGTGCTGATAGGAACGATCGCAAACGAGCTATTCTGCGGCGGAGCCCTGGAACCGGTGGAGATAGCTCGCATCGGACAATATGCGGAAAATGAATATTTTGGTAAACCGTCGGGCCTGCTCGATCAGATGGGCTGCGCCATGGGCGGAGCAGTATATATAGATTTCGCTGAATGTGATGAAGACGGGCTGCCGAAGTATGAAAGAATCGACTTTGACCTTGCATCATATGGTTATGCCATGTGCATCATAGACAGCGGAAGCGATCACGCGGATCTGACTGATGACTACGCTGCGGTTCCGGAGGAGATGAAAGCCGTGGCGGCAGCGTTTGGCAGAGAAACCCTGAGCGAGGTTAAAGAGGAAGAATTCTACGAAAGAGTAAGTGAATTCAGGGAGACAGTCGGAGACAGAGCCATCATGCGCGCGATGCATTTCTTCGCGGAAACAAAACGCGCCAAAGAGCAGGCGGAGTCGCTTAAGAATGGGGACTTTGACAGATTCCTTGAGCTGGTGCGTGCATCGGGCAAATCATCATACGAACTGCTTCAGAACGTGGACACATACAGGAATCCGAACCGCCAGCCGGTGGCATTTGTGCTGGCGCTTGCGGAGCACTATCTGGGTGGCCGTGGAGCAGTAAGGGTACACGGCGGAGGATTTGCCGGTGCGGTGCAGGCATATGTGCCTCTGAACATGCTGGACGATTTCAAAAGGGAGATGGATGCTGTGCTCGGAGAGGGTGCATGCGTGGAGATATCTATCAGGCCCGTCGGGGGCTGCCGTCTGGCAGAGGAGCAGGCGGATGCCGCTATATGTTGTATGAAACTGTAATGGTCAAAAATTCAGATAGATGAGGGATTGGTGTACGGAAAGTGATTGATGAATATTTAAAGGCTAAAAGAGCCGGAGAAAGAGAATACAGAAAAAGGAGCTCGGAGGGGGAATACCCGTATCTTGCGGCGCTTGATGATATATGCCCGGATTGTTCCACTTTGGCGCATAAGAGCCTTGGGATTATTGAGATACCGGTGGATATGATAGCCGGGACAAAGACCAGGGCCAGGCAGAATTCTTTCAGTGCGGGATTCATGCCGGTGCTCGAGCAGGATACGGAGTTTGCGATTAAATGGACTGCCCTCTACAGGACGCAGCTCAGCGAGGGATTCAATGATCCTATTAAAGCGTATGAGTACCTGCATCGTTTTTATGTGCAGGAGGGAAACAAGAGAGCCTCTGTGTGCAAATACCTCGAGATGCCGACAATATCCGCGGAAGTAATCAGGGTGATGCCGGAGAGCGAGGTGCTCGATGAACATCCCGAGTATAAAGCGTTTCTGAAATTCTTTGAAGTAAGCGGCATATATGACATAGAGTGCAGCGGGCCGGGTCAGTACATGGAGATAGCGGAGCTGCTGGGAGAAGACCTGGATAACAGGTGGCCGGAGCACAAGATAGCATCTCTCAAGGCTGCATACTGGGTATTTGCCGAGACGTTTAAGAAGATTCAGGGAAAGGAAGTTCATCTGCTTACCGGAGATGCCTTTCTGGTGTATCTCAGAATATATGTCAAAGATGCGCTCGGGAATTACTCATTCAAAGTAATGGAAAAGCGTATTTCGAAGATAAAAAAAGAATTGCTTAAGGAAGGGAGCAGTGAGAAGGTAGAACTTGTGGAGAATGCGGATGAGGCCCTGAATGCGGGGAACATATTCAGCAAAACAGGTTCCGCTGTCGGAAAAGCTCTCGCAACACCTGTGAGCAAGGTAATACCGGCTCTGTCTTATTCTCAAAAGAATCCGCTGAAAGCAGCATTTATATATGACAAGGAAAGCAGCCGGTCAAACTGGGTTTCGGATCACGAGAGAGGAAGACTCAGACTTGAGCAGTCATACGGCGGGAGTGTTGTAACGAGGTGCTATGAAAACTGCGATTCGCCTGCTCTGTTTGAGGAGGCCGCGGCCCGGGCGGCAGACTGGGGAGCCGATGTGGTGTTTACGACATCGCCAAGGCAGATTAACGATGCGCTCAGGGCGGCGATTGAGTATGAGAACATCAAGTTTCTGAACTGCTCGATTAATCTCGCGCATCAGGCTGTCCGCACATACTATGTAAAGTTATATGAAGCCAAGTTCCTGGCAGGTCTTGTAGCGGGCACATATTCAGCTCTGGACGGAACGCATAAAATAGGATACTGCTCGAATTATCCGATATACGGCACCGTGGCGGGCATAAATGCATTTGCCATAGGAGCAGCCATGACTGATCCGTCAGCGAGAATATACCTTGACTGGTACTCCAGGGAAGGAAACAACTGGTGGTGGAGCATGCTGGATAAGGGAATACATGTCATATCAGCGGTGGACTCACGGCACAACACTGACGGAAGCGATGCATACGGACTATGCTACGTGGATAAGTGCGAGCCGGGCACCGGCAACGACCTTTCGGGTACATGCAGGATAAAAAACCTTGCGGCTCCCATAATGAAGTGGGGTAAACTGTACGAGATAATCGTACAGACCATCATGGACGGCAGCTATAATGCGAGGCCGGTGGATATCAGGGACAGAGCCACCAATTACTGGTGGGGCATGATTTCGGGCGTCGTCGACATAAAGCTTTCAGATGAGCTGCCGCTATATACCGGTAAGCTGGTCAGGGTCCTGAAACAGGATATAATTAACGGCAGCTTCAATCCGTTCGATACGGAGCTCAGAAGTCAGGAAGGAATAGTCAGGACGGAAAATGACAGCAGGCTCGAAAGCAGAGACATCATTCAGATGGACTGGCTCAATGAGAACATAGTCGGAGAGATTCCGGCCATGGATGCCCTTACGGATGAGGCAAAGACAACCGTCAAATACAGCGGAGTTGAAAAGAGTAAAGGAGGTATCGTGTGAAGATACTCCTTGTAGCCGATACCGAGGAAAAGCTGCTCTGGGATGACTGGGGCGAACAGACCCGGGATATGCTGTCCGGTGCAGAGCTGATATTATCCGCAGGAGACCTGGACGCTGCCTACCTGGAGTTCCTGGTTACCATGCTGAATGTCCCGCTTGTTTACGTCAAGGGAAATCACGACGGCGCATATGATGAGAAAGCGCCGGAGGGATGCATCAGTGCGGAAGGCAGAATCGTCGAGGCGGCGGGGCTCAGGATACTGGGGCTCGGCGGCTCCATGAGATACAAAGATAATGCGGAAGACATGTACACGGAAGAGGAGATGCAAAGGCGCATAGCATCGCTACGCGGAAGATTCCTGAGGGACAGAATCAGCGGAAAATCCGGACTCGACATACTCCTGACCCATGCTCCGGCAAAGGGATACGGGGATATGGAGGACATCGCACATACCGGTTTTGAGTGCTTCAACGTGCTGCTCGAAAGATTCAGGCCGCTGCTTCACTGCTACGGGCATGTGCACAGGGAGTACGGGAATTTCCGGAGGAAGATTATACATCCGTCAGGAGCAGAACTCATAAACGGCAGCGGATATTATCTGATAGACATCGAATAGAAGCCACATAGATTTCGGATAAACGCGAAAGGACAAAGATTGCATGTCGATAATATATAACGAAGAGAACAGGACTTTTACACTGAACACGGATAATACGACATACCAGATGCAGGTTGACAAGCATAAGCACCTACTGCATCTGTATTACGGAAGGAAGAGCGAAGGCTGCATGGACTGGATGCTGTCGTTTGCCGACAGAGGATTCTCTCCCAATCCGTATGAAGCGGGAAATGACAGGACATATTCACTGGATTTCCTGCCCATGGAATATGCTGTTCAGGGGAGCGGGGATTTCAGAACTCCCGCGCTGATCCTCAAGGACTCTGACGGTACTTTCGGCTGCAGACTGAAATACAAGGAGTATGAGATACAAAAGGGCAAATACTCTCTCCGCGGACTTCCCGCCGTATATGCCGGCGACAGTGAAGCGGAGACTCTGGTAATAAAACTCGAAAGCGAAAGGCTCGGGGCGGAGGTATCGCTTCTGTACGGAGTGCTGCCGGGTCTCGATATAATCACAAGGAGCGTCCGGATTGAGAACAGGGGCCAAGGTAAAATCACAATAGAGAAGCTGCAGAGCGCCAGCCTCGACTTTCCGGCGGGCATGTACGATGTTCATACATTCCACGGCAGGCACACCATGGAGAGGGTCAGGGAGAGGACGTCTCTTCCGCACAATGCCGTAAAGATAGAAAGCAGAAGAGGAATCTCGTCCCATCAGTACAATCCGTTCATAATAATATCGGATCCGGAAACCTCGGAGACGGCCGGCAGATGCTGGGCCATGGAACTGGTATACAGCGGGGGATTCAGTGCGGAGGCTGCACGCGATCAGTTCGATCAGCCGCGTCTCATGATGGGAATAGCAGAGGACAGATTCTCCTATCCTCTGGAGCCCGGTGACTCGCTGGACGCACCTGAGGTTATCATGACTTTCAGTTCAGACGGATTTGAGCGTATGTCGCACAATCTGCACAAATGCATAAGGGAGCATGTATGCAGGGGCAGATTCAGGGACGGTGCAAGACCGATTCTTCTGAACAGCTGGGAGGCGTCGTACTTCGACTTCACAGGGGACAGCATTCTCGGGCTTGCCCGCGAGGCAAAAGACCTGGGCCTGGATATGATCGTGATGGACGACGGATGGTTCGGCAACAGATGTGATGACCGGAGAGCTCTCGGAGACTGGGTGCCCAATGAGAAAAAACTCGGATGCAACCTGGCTGAACTGAGTGAAAAGATAAATGAGATGGGTATAAAATTCGGAATATGGATGGAGCCGGAAATGGTGAGTGAGGACAGTGATCTGTATCGCAGCCATCCGGACTGGGCCATGGTAATCCCGGGACAGAAACCCACGAGGGGACGCTACCAGCTCGTGCTCGACCTTTCACGCCGTGAGGTCAGGGAATATGTATTCGAATCAGTAAGCAATGTGCTGGAAATGGGAAATATAGAGTATCTGAAATGGGACTTTAACAGCGTTATAGCCGATGCGTATTCCAGAGAAGAGGATGATCAGGGAAAGCTCCTCTATGACTACATGATCGGACTCTACGAAGTGCTCGGGAGGCTGAACGAGCGCTATCCGGATGTGCTGATCGAAGGCTGCTGCGGCGGCGGCGGCAGATTTGATGCGGGCATGATGTATTACACGCCTCAAATCTGGTGCAGCGACAACACGGATGCCGTAGACAGGCTCTTCATACAGCACGGAACATCGTTCGGATATCCGGCATCCGCGGTCGGTGCACACGTGTCCGCGTGCCCGAACCATCAGACCGGACGCGTCACGCCGCTCGCCACCAGAGCCATCGTTGCCATGAGCGGAACATTCGGCTACGAGCTCGATCCTGCCAGGCTGAGCGAAGAGGAAAAGGAGGAGATCAGAGAGCAGGTAAAGATATACAGGAACATATCCGGACTTGTCAGAACAGGTGACTACTATCGCCTGAGCGATCCCTCGAGAGAAAACTGCTTCGCCTGGGAATTTGCGTCAGAGGACAGATCCGAAGCAGTCGTGAACGCAGTGGTGGTTCAGAATCACGGAAACATGGCCACAATTTATGTCAAACCGAGAGGACTTACTCCGGGAGTATTTTACAGGGATGAAAAAAGCGGCATGATATATGCCGCCGATGCTCTGATGGACACAGGCTTGCCGCTGCCGCCTGCAGGACGCGATGCCGAAAGCTATATTTATCATCTGATCAGAGATGAGTCAGTTAATATGTAAACCAATATTAAGATATAATTAATAATTAGTGTTTGACCAACGGGAATATAGTTGGTAGAATCCTAGCTGACAATCTGTCTTATGACCGACATTAACGCCGGCCGCCGAGCCGGAGCTGTCGTTGTAAGTCAGATTTTTTTCGCTTTTACGCGAAAAGCAAATAAGTTAATGAGAGTTATTTGGAGGTATTGTTTTGAACACTAAGCTCAAAAAACTAATCACTCTGATGACAGTGCTCTCGATGTCTGCAATGCTGCTGGCCAGCTGCGGCGGCTCATCCGAAGATGAGACCGAAAAAGTCGGATCCGGAAACGGAATCACCATCTTCAATTCCAAGATGGAGATTCAGGATCAGCTGCTGGAGATGGCCAAAAAGTATGAAGCCGAAAAAGGCGTTCACGTAGAGGTTTATTACTCAAGTGACACCGTTTCCGCTCATCTGGCCACAAGGTATGCATCGAACAATCCTTACACACTGTCAATGGTGGACGCAAAGGACGTTTACTCACTTGCGGAGGAGCACGCAGAGGACCTGAGCGCTGAGAAATGGGTCGGCGACACAGGTTATGCAATCAGCATAGGAGACAAGGTATACGGTTTCCCTGTCTGTGTCGAGGCCAGAGGCATTATCTACAATGCCGATGCCATCAAGAAGGTAACGGGTAAGGACTTCAATCCTGAGCAGTACAAGACGCTGACTGCATGGAAGGGCCTCATCGAGGAACTCAAGAAAGGCGGAATGAAGACGCCTACGGGAGTAATGAAGGAAGACTGGTCTCTTGGAGCTCATTACCTGGCTCAGGTATACGAAGAGCAGGAAAATCCGGATTCATTCCTGATGGATCTCTCCGCGGGCAAAGTCAAAATGGCGGACAACAAAAAGTTCAACGAACTAATGGACACATTCGATGTGCTCATGGCGAACAACTATGCCAAAGAAAGTGCCATTTCGGCAGAGCGTGAGATTTCCGAAAAGATGCTTGCCGAGGGAGAAATCGCATTCATGTTCGGCGGCAACTGGGACTGGTCTCAGATCAACCAGTTTGACTACACGGAGAATATGGGTATGATGCCGATTCCGCAGGATACGGATGACGGCACCAACGAGATGCTGGTAGGAGGAGGCTCCAAGTACTTCTTCATCGACTCATCCGACAACACATCCGATGAGCAGCGTCAGCAGGCTAAGGACTTCCTGAACTGGCTCATATATGATGAAGCCGGACAGTCCTTCCTGGTCAATGATTGCGCACTTGTACCTGCTTTCTCCAATATAAAGCTGCCTATCAGCGATCCGCTCGGAGCATCGGTAAGCAAGTATACAGTTGCAAACAAGCTGGTTCCCAACTACAACTATCTGCCTGACGATCACTACGCAATTCTCGGAGCCATGTTCCAGAAATATCTGGCAGGCATGAGTGACCGCAAAGGATTTGCCAAGGACATTGATACGTACTGGGGCACCAAGACTCTGACGAGTCATTCGGAATAGGAAGGGGGATTAACAATGGAAAGAAACACAATGGCTTACAAGTCAAAACAATTTCTTATGTTTGCCGGTCCTGCACTTATCCTGTTCTGCATGGTCATCATAATTCCGTTTATATACGGTCTTTATCTGACATTCACAAGCTGGGACGGAGTCAGTGCCGAAAAGCCTCTGGTAGGTTTCGCAAACTACGTATCCGCATTCAAGGATGCCTACTTCTGGTCTGCAATCGGAAGAACTCTGATTTACTCCGCTTTTGCGGTAATATTCGTTAACATTGTCGCCTTCCTGCTCGCATATATGGTGACAAGCGGCGTCAAAGGACAGAATTTCTTCCGTGCGGGATTCTTCATTCCGAACCTGATCGGCGGCATCGTCCTCGGTTATGTATGGAAGTTTGTATTCAACCGCGCATTCGTTGCAATCGGCAGCGCAATTGCAGGAGGAACCGTGCCATCACTGCTGTCCACGACGGGTGGCGCGATGTTCTGTCTGATACTCGTATCGGTATGGCAATATGCCGGATATATGATGCTGATATACGTAGCAGGCTTTATGAGCGTTTCCGACAGCCTCAAGGAAGCTGCCATGATCGACGGCTGCACACCGGGCCAGGCCATGAGAAACGTAACGATTCCTCTTATGAGGACTTCATTTACAACATGCATCTTCCTGAGCATTACAAGATGCTTCGTGGTTTACGATGTCAACCTGTCATTGACCAGAGGTGAGCCGTTCTTCAGCTCCGTCATGGCAGCCATGCACGTTTACAACAAGGCATTCACATACAAAGACTACGGCACAGGCCAGGCTGAGGCACTCATCCTGTTCATAGTATGCGCCATAGTCGGTATCACTCAGGTTTATGTAAGTAAGAAAGGGGAGGTGGAAGCATAATGACTCAGAATGAAAAAGCTGCAGCTGCCAAGAAGAGAAAGCACGCCATTATGATAGTCCTCCTGGTCGTTCTCTTCATACTGTTCATCGCACCGTTTATACTGGTGCTGATCAATGTATTCAAGGATCAGGCAGACATTACGGCCAATCCGCTCGCACTTGTGGGTGAGCACGGATTCACGACCAAGAACTTCCCTGAAGCCATGGAGAAGATGGATTTCTTCAACGTATTCAAGAACTCGCTTCTCATCACAACACTGGCAACAATACTGACCATCATCGTATCTGCGATGGCATCGTTCGTAATCGTACGCAACGGCAAATGGAAAGCATGTTCCATATTGTTTGCACTCATGATTGCATCGATGGTAATTCCGTTCCAGGTGCTGATGGTACCTCTGGTATCCGTATACGGCGGTGTATTCGGAATTCTGAACAGCCGTCTCACACTGATACTGATGCACACGGGATTTTCGGTATCCATGGCCACATTCATGTTCCATGGAGCAATCCATTCCAATATACCATTGGAACTCGAAGAAGCGGCACTGATAGACGGTTGCTCCAGATGGCAGACATTCTGGAAAATCGTATTCCCGCTGCTCAAACCGACAGTAGCTACAGTGGCTATAATCGACGCCATGGCGTTCTGGAACGACTACCTGCTGCCGAGCCTCGTGCTGACAGATAAGGAAATCTACACAATTCCAATCGCCACACAGGCCTTCTACGGAACTTATTCCACGGACATCGGCCTGGTAATGGCGGCACTGCTGCTGGCTATGCTGCCAATACTCATCCTGTATCTCTTCCTGCAGAAATACATTGTTGCGGGAGTTACTGCAGGTGCGGTCAAGGGCTAAGTTAATTCAGACAAAGGTGTTTACTGATAACTGATGGATAAATTCTTTGATTCGGACAACCCGGTGATGAAATTCCTCGCCAGACTGGTGGATCTCGCGATACTGAATGTACTCACACTGCTGTACTCGGTACCGCTGATCACCCTGGGAGGCGCGCAGGCGGCCATGCACTACGTTCTGCTTCATCTCGTAAGAGGAGATGAGACCTATGTGGGCAGGATGTTTGTCAGGTCGTTCAGGGAAAACTTCAGACAGGGTGCAGCAGAGGGGCTGATGCTCCTGGCAATAGCTGCCGTTACTGTCACGGACCTGAGATTCCTCAGGGGATCCGAGTCGAGAAGCGTGACTGCAATGATGATAATCATCACCATCGTCGCTGCATTCATATTCATTATATTCGTATATATTTTTGCACTGCAGTCAAGATATGAAAACAGTCTGAAAGTGACTGTGGCAAACGCCGTAAAGCTGGCTATAGGAAACCTTCCCAAATCGCTGCTGATGGCACTGACCTGGCTCATATGGGGAGCCGCTCTTGTGTATCTTCACGGGGCAGCTCCGATAGCCTTCCTGCTCTACGGATTAACTCTCCCGAGCTATATCTGCTCCATGCTGCTCAGCGGCATATTCGCAAAGCTCGAGGAACAATCAGGAGAGACAGAAGATAAGAATCGGTTATCAGAAGATTGAAAGTTCAAGTATATTGGAATAAAGGAGATACAAAATGGCAAGTTTATCATTAAAGCACATTGAGAAGATTTATCCTAACGGATACCATGCCGTACAGGATTTCAATCTCGAAGTAGAAGACAAAGAATTCATCATCTTCGTCGGACCGTCCGGATGCGGAAAGTCCACGACTCTGCGTATGATCGCCGGACTTGAGGACATCTCCGAAGGCGAGTTCCTTATCGACGGAGTCAAGATGAATGACGTAGAACCTAAAGACAGAGACATCGCAATGGTATTCCAGAGCTACGCTCTTTATCCGCATATGACGGTAAGGGACAATATGGGATTTGCCCTCAAGCTCAGAAACGTACCTCAGAAAGAGATCGACGAGAAGGTAGAGGAAGTTGCCAAGATCCTCGACCTCGAGAAACTTCTCGACCGCAAGCCCAAAGCTCTTTCCGGTGGACAGAGACAGCGTGTTGCCATGGGCCGCGCAATCGTCAGAAGCCCGAAGGTATTCCTCATGGATGAGCCTCTGTCAAACCTCGATGCCAAACTGAGAGTCCAGATGAGAACCGAAATCTCCAAGCTGCACGACAGACTGGGCACAACCATCATCTACGTAACACACGACCAGACTGAGGCCATGACACTCGGTACTCGTATCGTTGTTATGAAGGACGGAATCGTTCAGCAGATCAACACTCCGGAGCACCTGTACAACAAGCCTTGCAACCTCTTTGTGGCAGGCTTCATCGGTTCGCCTCAGATGAACTTCATGGATGCCAAAGTAGAGGTGAAGGGCAAGGACGTAAAGCTTCACATCGGAGACAACACTCTGACACTTCCTGCCGACAAGGCTAAAGTTCTTATCGACGGCGGTTATGACGGCAAGACCGTTGTTCTCGGAATTCGTCCGGAGCACTTCGGTGACGGAAGAAAAGCCGACAAGGAGAACACTATCAAGGCCGCAATCGACGTTCGCGAGCTGCTCGGTGCCGAAGTGTTCCTGTATTTCGACGTAGACGGCAAACAGTGCACTGCAAGGGTCAATCCTGATGTTGATCTCGCACAGGGCATGGAGGGAACATTCTCGCTCGATATGGACAAAATCCATCTCTTCGACAAAGAGACAGAGAAGAGTCTGCTCTACGCTGAATAGTTAAGTTCGGGAATTCATAAAAAAAGTAAAGAGGAGGTTCACATAACCTCCTCTTTATGTATAATCATTTTATGCTTAGTAAAGAATTAATCAAGGCAAGAGAATATGAAACCGAGGCGGGCGCTCTCATCGGTGATGACGAGAGGCCGCTTTATCATTTTACGGCCCGCAAGGGATGGCTCAACGATCCCAACGGGTTTTCGTTTTTTGGCGGAAAATATCACCTGTTTTATCAGTACCATCCGTACAGCACATACTGGGGCCCGATGCACTGGGGCCACGCGGTGTCGGAAGATCTGCTGAACTGGGAATACCTGCCCTGTGCGCTTGCTCCCGATAAGGAGTACGACGCAGCGGGATGTTTCTCGGGTTCCGCAATCACACTTCCGGATGGAAGGCAGCTGCTTATGTACACAGGATGCAATGCGGAGGACATCGATGAGGACGGCAGATGGGCGCAGACCCAGTGCCTGGCGGTCAGCGAAGGACCGGCTTCGGATGCCTCGGGCCCTGAAGGGGAGACAGAGTATATCAAATATGATAATAATCCTGTAATTACGGATGCAGACCTCCCACCGGGAGGGGATAAATACGAATTCCGCGACCCGTATATATGGCAGGCGGGGGACGGCTCATACAGGGCAGTGGTCGCCAACGCAAACAGGGACGGCAGCAAGGCCACGCAGCTTTCGATGTTCAGAAGCGATGATGCATTCAGCTGGCAGTTCGACAAGGTCCTGTTTGAGGACCGCAGGAAAATCGGCATCATGTGGGAGTGTCCGAACTTCTTTCCTCTCAGGGACGAGTCACTGCCGGATCCGCCGGCGGATAATGATGAAAGCAGACAAGTGGCTTCATATGTTCTGATTGCAAGTCCGATGGATATGGAGCTCGAGGATGCGGACGGCTCCATCAGATTTCCAAAGGGTAACAACGTCTGCTACATGGTGGGTGAATATGACGAGACCTCGGAGGAATTTGTTCCGCGGGAGTCCGAGTCGCATGAGAAAAGAGCAAATGGTGCAGCGGGCACAGGCATTGCTCTTGCTGCATATCATCCGGTGGACTGCGGCCTGGACTTCTACGCGCCGCAGGTGATGCACGCACCGGACGGCAGGTGCATAATGATCGGCTGGATGCAGGACCCGAGCACAGCCAATCTCCATCCGGATGAATACAAATTCTTCGGACAGATGAGCGTGCCCCGTGAGCTCACACTCAGAGGCGGACGCCTGATACAGACACCAGTCAGAGAAGTTGAATCCCTCAGGAGCGGCCATCCCGTATTCGCTTCCATAGAGCTTGAGAAAAGCGAGAGAAGCATGGAGGGTATCTCCGGCAGGATGATGGACATGGAAATTGAGATAAAACCAAATTCCGTATCACCTGCAGGGATATGCTCTCTAGAGGAGTTCACCATGAGATTTGCGAGAGACTACGAGCATTATGTGGAACTCAGCTACAGACCGGACAGCTCTGTGCTGAGCATAGACAGAGGGCAGTCCGGACAGGCAGAAGACATAACATCAAAACGCAGCATCAGAGTACGGGACAGAAACGGATGCATCAATATGAGAATCCTGCTCGACAGATACAGTGCCGAGATTTTCATCAACGGAGGAGAACAGGTAATGTCCGTGACATATCACACTACGCTCGATGCAGATGGCATCACATTCAGCGCAGAGGGAGAATCGCATATGGACATATCGGCATACAAACTCGGCACATTCTGAACCCGTTGATAGTTAATAGTATAGAGGAATAATCAAATGTCAAAAATAATCACACTTGGAGAATTACTTATAGATCTGACTCAGCAGGGAACGGATGAAAACGGAAACGGGAAGTTCGTCGCGTATCCGGGCGGGGCACCCGCCAACGTCGCTGTCGCGGCGTCAAGGCTCGGGGCCGAAACCGCATTCATCGGAAAGGTCGGAGATGACGCTTTCGGCCGGAGCCTTGCGGATACGCTCCAAAAGGACAACGTCGATATAAGCGGTCTGTATTATAGCGAAACGACCCCGACAACAATGGCCATAGTATCAGTCGATGAGAACGGAGAAAGGGACTTTTCATTCTACAGAAAGCCGGGCGCGGACATTATGCTGACAGGGGATGAGTCAGTATCGGCAGTGAGAAAGCATGCGGACAAGGGCGCACGGATTCTCCATATCGGGTCTCTTTCCATGACTGACTCACCTGCAAGAGAAGCCTGCATCGCTGCTGTTGAACTTGCCAAAGAAAAGGGAATGCTCATCAGCTACGACCCGAACTACAGAGCCGCGCTCTGGGACAGCGAAGAACAGGCGGTTTCGGAGATGAAGAGCCTGCTTCCATATGCAGATATACTCAAGGTCTCAGATGAGGAACTTTTGATGCTGTCCGGGACAGATGACTTTGAAAAGGGCAGCGCGATTCTTCAGACCATGGGGCGCGGAGCAGATGATGAAGGCATTTCGCTCATAATGGTGACCCTCGGCGCAGACGGAGTATTTGTCAGGTCCTCAACGGGCAGCTGCTGTGCGGCGGTCCCCGGATTCAAGGTAAAAGTCGCGGACACAAACGGAGCCGGAGACACATTCCTCGGAGCCATGCTGGCGCAGATAGTGAAAAATGAATCCCTTCTTTTTAACTTAGGATGGGATGAACTGATTGATATGGTCCGCTACGCCAACCGCGCTGCATCGATTACATGCTCCAGGCACGGCGCCATACCGGCCATGCCGAGAGCCGAAGAACTGAGCTCAGCCCAATAAGCGCAACGAAAAAAATGCAGAAAGATAAAGCAACAATAAAGACGGAACTCAGGTGAAAACGATGAATACAAAAGGTTTCGGACAGACTGAAGACGGAAGAAAAGCAGCTCTGTTTATTCTTGAAAATAAAAACGGCATGCAGGCACATGTCAGCGATTACGGCGCGACGCTGGTAAGTCTGCTCGTTCCTGACAGAAACAAAAAGCTTCGTGACATCGTGCTCGGATATGATGATGTCCTGATGTATGAGAAAGGAATGAAAACCATGGGAGCGGTCGTCGGCAGATATGCAAACCGCACCGGTGGAGCGTCATTCAGATTTGACGGAAAGGAATATGTGCTTACGGCCAACAACGGAGCGAACTCCCTTCATGGCGGCAGGGACTTTTACTCAAAGCGGCTCTGGACACTCAAAAACAAGAGCGATGCAGGAGTCGGAGACGGGGAGTCGCTGACTCTGGAACTTGACAGTCCGGATATGGATCAGGGATTTCCCGGGAGCATCCACATTGAGCTCAGCTACACGCTGAATGACGACAACGAGCTCGCCATTGACTACAATGTCAGGTCGACAGACGGACAGGATGCACCCGTAAATCTCACAAACCACAGCTATTTCAATCTGAGCGGACATGATTCCGGCTCAGTGCTCGGACACAAAGTATGCATCCACGCGGATTGCTTCACCGAGATTGATGAGCAGAGCATACCGACCGGCATACTGCCCGATGTTACGGGAACTCCCATGGACTTCAGAAAGGAAAAGCCCGTCGGAAAAGACATATCCGCTGACTGGCCGCAGCTTCGGATGGCGGGAGGATATGACCACAATTACGTGCTTTCGGACAAGCAGGGCGAACTTAAGGAAGCCGCATTTATGTACTCTGAAGAAAGCGGCATAAAGATGCGCGTTTGCACCGATCTGCCGGGGCTTCAGTTCTATACCGCCAACTACCTCAAAGATGAGAGAGGAAAGGACGGGGCAGTGTATGGCCCGCAGAGCGCGGCTTGCTTTGAGACACAGTTCTGGCCGGACTCACTTAACAAAGAAGTATTTCAGACGGGAGTCGTCAAAGCCGGCAGCACGTTTTCATCACGAACCATCTACGCATTCGAAACGATATAACAGAGCACTGCAACACAATCAGGAAAACAAGACATGAGATATACGATCAATAAGTCAAATTATTCGGATTTTGAAACCTTTGAGATAAACAAGCTGCCGCCCAGGTCGTATTTCATTCCATATACGGACCGCGCGTCAGCTGATGCGGTGAGCCCTGAGAATAAGAGATACGGGTCGCCCAAGGTCATATGCCTGAACGGTGACTGGGACTTCAGGTTCTATCCGAGGCCTGCCGAGATTCCGGACATCATAAACACGGACAGCCTGAAATTCGACACCATAGATGTGCCGTCATGCTGGCAGTTCCGTGGATATGACAGGCCTTTCTACGTAAACATGAGGTATCAGTTTCCATACAATCCGCCGGAAATTCCAAAGGATGAAGAGGTCGGCAGAGTGTTCAGCCTGCTGGGCGCGGATTACGGCATCGGACCGAGATGGAGAAAACCAAAAGGCGAATACAACTTTGCCGGAGTATACCGGACGAAGTTTGCAACGCTCGCGGCATCTTCAGGCGGCAGGAGATACATTCTTTCCTTTCTCGGCATCGCGAGCTGCGCAGATGTCTATCTGAACGGCAGTCATGTGGGGTATACGGAAGGCTCCCACAACACAGCGGAGTTCGATATAACACCTTACATGTACGACCTTCAGAACGAACTTCTGGTGGTAGTCCGCAGATGGTGCAACGGCAGCTATCTGGAGGACCAGGACATGTTCAGAAACAACGGCATCTTCAGGGACGTCCTGCTGCGCATCGAAGAAGATGGAGATGTGTGGGACATAGATTTCAAGTGCAGCAAAAGGGCCGGTTCGAAGACAGCAGATAATGTCAACGCTGCAGGCGCCGCCGGAGTTCTTTACACTGCAGAAGTCAGCGCCATTCTCTATGATGCCTTAGCGGATATATCTGAAATAACATTTACCCTTAAAGGCCACGGACTGAATGAAGTCAGAAAAGCGTCCATTAAAGATGGCATCGCCACAGCTTCATTTGATGACATAAGCGTTCTGGAATGGAGCGCGGAAAACCCGGTGCTGTACGATCTCTTCTATGAGACCGATGGATGCTGCATAAAAACACATGTAGGCTTCAAAACCGTTGAGATAAAGGGAGATAATTTTTTGATGAACGGAAGTCTCGTTAAGTTTCACGGCGTCAATCACCATGACACAAGTCCACTGAACGGATATGCGATGAAGCCTGAAGAGATCCGCCGTGACATGGAGCTTTGCAAAGAATTCAATATAGATACCGTCAGGACCTCGCACTATCCGCCGGATCCATATCTGCTCGAGTGCTGCGATGAACTCGGCATCTATGTTGTTGACGAAGCAGACATAGAGACACACGGCACATATGTACACAAACTGCCCATGAGCTACAACCGCATAAGTGATGACCCGAAGTGGGAGGCTCATTACGTGGACAGAGCAGCCAGGATGTATCAGAGAGACAAAATGCATCCGTCCATAGTGATGTGGAGCCTCGGAAATGAAGCCGGAGGTACTCACAACACCGATGCGGAGTACGACTACATCAAACGGTACTCAGACCTGCCGGTGCACTATGAGAGCGCGGTTCACACGAAGAAAAAGGCCTACGATGTGGCCAGCGAGATGTACCCGCCGGCGGAGCGTGTACATGAGATAGGAGAGAAGAAATATAAAATCAGACAGCTCTGCGACAGGCCATACTTCCTCTGCGAGTACGCACATGCCATGGGAGTCGGACCGGGCGGCATGGAGGACTACTGGAAGGAGATATATTCATACGACAGCCTTATTGGAGGCTGCGTGTGGGAAATGACAGATCACGCAGTGCTGCATGAAGACGGCAGCTACACATACGGCGGAGATCACGGAGAATGGGAGCACGACGGCAATTTCTGCGTAGACGGCATGTTCTATCCGGACAGAGCGCCGTCTACCGGCGCACACATCGCGCGATTTGTTTACAGGCCGGTCAGAGTGAGGTACCTCGGCGGAGACAGATTCGAATTCTTCAACACCAGAAGCTTTACCGGCTGCGACGCATACGCGTTCAGGCTCAGGTGGAGCGACGGGGCAGAGCAGACAGTGAGCCCGGACGCAGCGCCCCTTTCGAGATGCGTGGTTGAATTAGAAACGGATTCTCACAGAAAGGCAGCCCGTGATGCAGGCTCTGACTGCCTGCTCGATGTGATTACATTGGATAAAAAAACCGGAAAGGAGCTGGCACGCGAGCAGATAATAATCGAGGAGCACATCCCTAAAGCACCGGTCGGAGCCGGGGTTTACCCGCTCGGAGATATCCTCTCAGACGTAGACGCAACCACCCCATATACGATTCTCTTCCGTGCTCCGACGGATAATGACAGATTGCTGCTCGGCATAAAAAATGCCGTGGGCGGATTTGAAGATCAGAGGATTTCAACCGAGTCTGTGGAGAATAACGGAAACAGACTGACAATAAAATCCCGTATAAGCTGCAGCGCAGGGGAATTCGAATGTGTGGATACATACGAAGCCGCAGATGAAAGCGGGTGCTCAGTTCTTGTCACGAGCAGACTTCACTGTGTCAGGGGCAGAGGAAACATTCCGAGATTCGGCAAATCCTTCAGATTTGACGAGAGCTTCGATCAAGTGCATTACCTCGGCAGATGCGGTGAGTCCTACGATGACATGAAGGAGCAGTACCCGATAGAAGAGGTGCACTGCAGTGTCCGGGATATGACCGAACCCAACATAAAGCCCCAGGAGAGCGGAAACCGCGCGGATACCAGATGGGCATCAGTAAGCGACGGAAAGACTACCGTGAAGTTCACGGCTGTGGGCAGGGCGTTCGACCTCGGCATCAAACCGTACAGCGACAGGGAATTGCTTGATATGACACACAGGGAGGATGAAAAGAGAACCGGCACATACGTGACCATATCAGCATTCCAGCAGGGCATAGGAACCGGCATATGCGGACCGGAAACTGCAGATGAATTCAAATACAGCGTCAGTAAAGATTACGAGCTGAAATTCATAATCAGCACTGACAGGTAACAGTTGCAATCGGAGTAAAAAGGTAAGAAATGGAAAATAAGGGTGAAAAGAAGAGAGAAGATAAATTCGGAAAGAGACTTGAGCGCTATTACGACGAACTCAAGTGGCTTTATATGGAGCTGTATGACGATGAAAATGCCTTTAATTATTTCATCAAAATGTTAAAGCGCAATTACAGGGCCCGCAAGCAGACCCTCAAAGCTGTGGACGCCAGAAGGTCCGGCAACCCCAACATTCATCATTCAAACAAGATGATGGGCATGATGCTCTATACCGAAAACTTCGGAGGGGATTTGCAGGGGGTGAGGAGCCGCCTTTCATATTTCAAGGAACTCGGTATTAAGTACATACACCTCATGCCTCTTCTCGATACACCGGAGCCCGGCAGAAGCGACGGCGGATATGCCGTTTCGGACTTCAGAAAAGTGAGAGAGGATCTCGGAACGATGGAAGACCTCGAGGCACTTGCAGCATCATGCCACAAGAGGGGCATCAGGCTCTGCCTGGATTTTGTGATGAACCACACCAGCGAGGACCACGAATGGGCGAGAGCAGCACGCGCCGGAGATCCTGCTGCCATGAGCCGCTACTACTTCTATGACAACTGGGACATTCCAAACTATTATGAACAAACCATGCCGCAGGTGTTCCCCGAAACGGCGCCCGGCAATTTCACCTGGCTGGATGACATCGGAAAAATCGTGATGACCACATTCTATCCGTTCCAGTGGGATCTCAATTATGCCAACCCGATGGTATTCAACGACATGACAGATAACCTCCTCTATCTGGCAAACAGAGGGGTGGATATATTGCGGCTGGATGCCGTTCCGTATATTTGGAAAGCGCTCGGCACCAGCTGTCGCAATCAGCCGCAGGTGCACAGCCTGACCCGTATGATGAACATAGCCTGCAGAATAGTCTGCCCGAGCGTTCTGCTGCTGGGAGAAGTGGTAATGGAGCCTCGAGAGGTGGTTCCGTATTTCGGCACAGAGGAAAAGCCGGAGTGTGACATGCTCTACAACGTGACCACAATGGCCAGCATCTGGCACACTCTCGCAACAAGAGATGTCAGCCTGCTGAGGCAGCAGCTCGAACAGATCAAAGACCTGCCGAATAACTGCATATTCCAGAACTACATCAGATGCCATGACGATATAGGCTGGGGACTCGACTACGGATTCCTCGGTTCTTTCGGAGTAAGAGAGGGCACCCACAAAAAATACCTCAATGACTGGTTTACCGGAAAATGGTACGGCAGCTGGTCCAGGGGAGAGTTGTACAACGACTCGGAATATCTGCAGGACGCAAGGCTCTGCGGGACCACCGCATCCCTCTGCGGCATAGAGTCCGCGCTTTACGAGCAGGACCAAGAAAAGCTCGGCAGGATGATAAACGCGGACCTGATGCTGCATGCATGCATGATGACACTGCGCGGCATCCCCGTTATATACAGCGGTGATGAAATTGCCATGCTCAACGACTACGGATACCACGACGACCCCGGCAAATGGGCAGACAGCCGCAATCTCCACAGGAGCAGATTCGACTGGGAACTCGCAGAGAAAAGACATGACGAATCCACGGTCACGGGACGCATTTTCATGGCCCTGAGACATCTGGTGATGGTCAGAAAATACAACGACGTATTCCATTCAGATGCAAGGCTATACACTGTGGACACCGGAGACAATAAAGTGCTCGGCATCATGAGAGAATACAACGGCAAACGCATGCTGGGACTCTTCAATTTCTCCGAATTCCATTGCAGAACGGAAATCGTGACGGAAAACTGGATAGACATGGTGCATCCCGGAAGAAACTACGTCCCTGGCAGTGAGGATACCAGCGAATACTGGATAGAGCCGTACGGCTTCCGCTGGCTCATCGCATGAATATCTCAATATTAATTACTCTGTAAACAGATCGATGAACTCGAAGGTCCTGCAGTCGACCATGCCGCGGTTTGTCAGGCGGATCTCAGGCAGGCACGCGAGAGCCATCAGAGCCATGGTCATATACGGCGAATTGATGACGCAGCCCATATCTTTCCATGCTGCTGCGAGCTCCTCGTTCATGTCTGCGACCTCCTTTGCGGACTTGTCGCTCATAAGGCCCGCAATCGGAAGCGGCAGGACCGAGAGGACCTTTCCGTTCGCTACAGCGCAGAGGCCGCCGCCGCACTCGATCAGAGTATTTGCGGCCAGGGCCATATCTTCGTCATTGGTTCCTGCGACGAGCAGATTGTGGGCATCGTGAGCCACAGTCTGTGCCATCGCGCCCTTTGTGAATCCAAATCCCGTTACAAAGCCCAGCCCCTTGGTGCCGGTGGCTTTATGCCTTTCTATAACAGCCAGCTTCATCACATCCTGTGACTTGTCCGCTTCGACATATCCGCCCTCGACCGGAAGTTCGATCAGCCTCTCATAGTTTCCGACGTGGTTCGGAATTATCTCCATCACGCGGGCTCTGGCGCTGCTGCCTGCACCCTCGGGAGCGGCAATTCTGAAGCTATCAGCCGTGATATCCTCTCCGACGTGCATGGTGTTATATGTGTAGTCCGGGAACTTCGAAGGCTCGATGGTCACAGTCATCTCACCGTTTTCCGCAACCACATCGCCATCGATAATAGTGCGCGTGATGCGTATATCCTGCAGGTCATCAAAGAATACGATGTCCGCGCATTTGCCCGGCGCGATGCTGCCCATCTCGTGATCCATACGGAAACACGTGGCGGGATTGATGGTGACGTACTGTATGGCCTTGATCGGATCGAGGCCTTCTTTAATAGCCAGCCGGACGATGTAGTCGAGGTGACCCTCGTTCAGCACGGTGTCCGCGTGGCTGTCATCTGAGATGAGGCAGGCGAACCTGTCATCTATGTTGTTGTCCAGTATCGCGCGTATGATAATCGGCATGTCATGCCATGCGCTGCCGTAGCGAAGAAGTGCGTACATGCCGCGGCGCATTTTTTCGAGCACGTCCTCTGCACGCGTGGACTCGTGGCAGCATCTGACGCCCGATGCGATATATGCGTTGAGTCCGGGGCCGGTTTCAGGAACGGAGTAGTGACCGGTTATAACCTGATCAGCCTTCAGGGTCTCGCGAAGTTCTCCATGTATATTAGGCTCTGCACTGAGGACGTTCGGAAAACTCATCATCTCTCCAAGTCCCATGATGCCGTCCCAGGTCATCATTTCGCGCACCTCATCAGGCCCGATGGACGATCCCGTATCCTCAAAGCCCGCTACCGCAGGAACGCAGGACGGGACGTTGGACATAGCCTTAAGAGGTGAGCCCTTGGCATCTTCTATCATGGCTTTGACGCCATCCGGTCCGCAGACATTGCATATCTCGTGAGGATCCATGAATATGCCGGTGGTGCCGTGCGGAACAACGGCTCTTGCGTACTCGCGCACCGTGAGCATGGCCGACTCGACGTGGATGTGTGCGTCCATGAAGCCCGGAGCTATGTACTGGCCCGCCGCATCGATGACCTTGGTGCCGTCTCCTATGCAGTGCGATGCATCACCGACAAGGGCTATCCTGCCGCAGGCTATGGCCACGTCGATGCCTTCCTGTATCTCGCAGGTGCAGACGTTTACAAGCTTTGCATTTTTGATCACCAGCTCTGCGGGCTCTGCGCCTGTGGCCACCCGTGCCATGGTTTGCGTCACTTCATACAGCGGTTTCTTACAGAATTTGTTCAACATGGACCTTACCTCTTTTCTTTCTCCTCGCGGGATGCGAAGCCTTCATATGGGTGCTTGAAAAAATATAAATATTGAAAAAGCATCCCAAGACGCGGGATGCTTCAATAACGGTTTCTGGACTCCTTAATGGCCTTGTCCATCTTGCGCTCGGCGTCGCGCTTAGCCTCGGCCTCACGCTTGTCGTAGTTTTTCTTTCCGCGGCAAAGCCCGAGCTCTATCTTGCAGCGGCCGTTCTCATCGAGATATACAGAGAGCGGAATCAGTGTCAGGCCCTGTTGCGTCTTTACAGTGCCGTAGAGTTTGTTGATCTCTTTCTTGTGCATCAGCAGGGTGCGCACGCGGAGCGGATCTACGTTGAAGCGGTTGCCCTGCTCGTAGGGCGCTATGTGCATGCCCGTCACGATGAGCTCGCCCTTGTTTGTGATCTTGGCGTAGCTTTCCTTGATGCTGACGCCGCCGTTACGAATGGACTTGATCTCGGTTCCGGTCAGGACTATGCCCACTTCAAAACGCTCCTCGATGTGGTAATCGTGGAACGCTTTTTTGTTATTCGCAACTACTTTCCGGCTTCTTTTTCCCATAGCGTCAAGACTCTTTAAAACCTCTGAATTTTATTGAAGGGGAAGAGCCTCAGCACGACTTTTCCCTTAATAAGGTCTGACGTCACCACGCCGACGCTTTCATCCCTGGAATCTATGCTGCCCGCACGGTTGTCTCCCATGCAGAAATATGAATCTTCCGGGACCACGAAAGTTTCGCCCTCTGCCGGCACGTCGATTGCCGGAGTGTATCCGTCCTTGAGGTAGTCCTCTTCGTAATACTCTCCGTTGATGTAGAGCTGATTGTCCCTGATCGAAAGCTCATCACCCGGCAGACCTATCACTCTCTTGATGAGGAGCTTGTTTCCGTCACTTCCGTCATTAGGCAGCTCGCTCTGGAAGATGATGATGTCCCCGCGCTCTGGACCGTGGCTCCTGTATGCCTGGCGCGACATGATCATGTAGTCGTTGTTGTGGAGCGTATTCTCCATGGATGACTGCTTGACTATGGTCGGCCTTATAAAGTAAAGCAAAACAGCTGCCAGGGCAAACGCGATTATGACATCGATTACCAGGCTCTTGATTATGCTGAGCGCACTTTCTTTTTCAGGCTCAGGCGATGCATGCCTGGGCTCCGTCGCATGTACCACAGGACGTGGCTGCGGCGCATCGTTGTTGAATTGTCTGTTTTTGTTCTTATCCAATTTGGTAAGTCCTTCTTTCTTATTGTTGTATGTTTACTCCTGCCTTCCGGCATTAAGTATATTCTCGAATTTCGGCGGAAGTGGAGCCTCAAACACCTGACCGTTCAGGTAGGACAGAGAACCCTCCGCACCACTTATCTCAAGCCTTGCAGCGTGGAGGAGCTGCGTGCTGAGAGAGTGGCCCGAGCGCATGGATTCGTTAATCGCGCGGGCAGTGCGGCCTGCATATTTGCTGTCCCCGATTACGGGATGGCCTATGCTCGCGAGGTGCGCTCTTATCTGGTGCGTGCGCCCGGTCACGAGCTGTATCTCGCATAAAGTAGCATCCAGCCCGGGCCCGTAATTCAGATATCTGAGCGGGCTGACTACGGTGACTATTTCCTTTGAATCCGCGCTGTCTGCGGATGACGTTATCTTTACTTTGTTTGCTTCCTCGTCCTTTTGCAGCGCGCCGCCAAGCTCCATACGCTCCTCAATGATACCACATGCGATGGTGAGATAGTATTTATCGATGCCGCCCTCGCGCATCAGTCTGTTCAGCTCGCGTAGTGCCTCCGAGTTCTTTCCAAAGAGGATGATGCCGGAGGTGTTCCGGTCCAGCCTTCCGGACGGCGCCGGAGCAAAGACCTTTTCGGTACGAGGGTTGTATTCACCTTTGGCTATAAGGTAGTCCCTGACCTGGTTGGACAGATGGTCCTTTTTATTCTCCGCATCACCGTGGGTGAGAAGTCCGGCAGGCTTTGAGACCGCAAGCACATTGTCATCTTCGAAAATTATCGAAAAAGTGCGCTTCGAAGCGATTCTCCCCGAAGGCTTTCCGAGAAGTTTTTCGAGAGTCTCATCCGAGAGATACAGCGTCAGCACATCGCCGTCCTCCAGCATGTACGACTCGTTTTTCCTCTTTCCGTTTACCTTGACGTCCTTTCGGATGAACTTGTAAATCTCACCGAGAGAGGCCTCGCGGAGGTATTTTCTCAGGAAGCGGTCAAGCCGCCTGCCTGCGTCATTTGCCGTGATTTTTATCTCTCTCATAAAGCTCTCCCGGATGCGTTTTGAAATCCAGTTCATTCTAACACAGAGGGGCATTTCCCTCAACACGAACAGATTGCAAATACAGGGGATTACGGGTACAATGTTTCCGACAGAGCATGTCATCCTGAGCACAGCGAAGGATCTTACCGGAATAAGTACTAAAGTTAAAAAGGAGACTGAGATGCTTAACACTTACAATCTCACCATGCTGACGGATTTCTATGAAATCACGATGGCCAACGGCTATTTCAATTCGGATATCAGAGATTCCGAGGCATGCTTCGATCTGTTTTTCAGGAGGGTACCCGATGGCGGAGGCTTCGCCATCATGGCAGGTCTCGAGCAGATTATCAGATACATGGATAATCTGAAGTTCACGGAAGAGGACATCGAATATCTGAGATCCAAGAACTGCTTTACCGAGGATTTCCTGGAGTATCTCAGGGACTTCAAATTCAGCTGCGATGTATGGTCGGTGCCGGAGGGCTATCCGATATTCCCCTATGAGCCGGTTATGACCGTAAAGGGTCCTGTCATACAGGCTCAGTTTGTTGAGACATTCATACTCATGCAGTTCAATCACCAGAGCCTTATAGCCACAAAGACCAACAGGATAGTAAGAGCGGCGCAGGGTCGGCCTGTGATGGAATTCGGTACCAGAAGAGCGCATGGTGCCGATGCCGCCGTTTACGGCGCCAGAGCCTCCTTCATAGCAGGCTGCGTGGGCACTGCCTGCACCATCGCAGACAGAAACCACAGAGTGCCCGCGCTCGGCACCATGGCCCACAGCTGGGTGCAGAGCTTTGACAGCGAGTACGAAGCCTTCAGAAAATATACGGAGCTTTATCCGCAAAATGCCACTCTCCTGATAGATACATACAACGTATTGAAATCCGGGCTTCCCAACGCCATCAAGGTGTTCAAGGAGCTCAAACCGGAAAAGATGGGTATCCGCATAGACTCCGGAGACATCACATACCTCACAAGAGAGTGCCGCAAGGTCCTCGATGAAGAGGGACTCAAAGACTGCAAGATAGTCATCAGCAACTCTCTCGACGAATACATTATAAGAGACGTAATCCTCGAAGGCGCGCAGATTGACTCATTCGGCGTCGGCGAGAGGCTCATCACCGCAAGATCCGAACCTGTCTTCGGCGGTGTATATAAGCTCTCCGGTGTAGGAAAGGGAGACAAACTCGAGCCGAGGATGAAAATCTCCGAAAACGTGGAGAAGATCACGAACCCCGGTTTCAAGAAGGTCGTGAGATTCTTCGACAAGGAAAACGGAAAAGCACTGGCCGATGTGATCATGCTGAGAGATGAGCCGCTGCCGGACGGCAAACCGTATGAGATCTTTGATCCGAATGCAGTCTGGAAGCGTAAAGTTCTCGAGAATTACGAAGTAAAGGAACTCCAGGTGCCTATCTTCGAAAAGGGCAGACTCGTATACGAGATGCCCGAGATAGAGGACATCAAGGAGACCTGCAGGCAGCAGGTGGACACGCTCTGGGGAGAAGTCCTGAGATTTGAGAATCCGCAGACCTACTACGTGGACCTCTCAAAACCGCTCTGGAACCTCAAACACGATCTGCTCCACAAATACGGTTCTGATAATCTGTAGCGCTCGTGGAAAAACGGAAATTTTTGGCCTGAATTTTCAAGAAAAACGGAAATTTGGGCCGATTTTTTTATGGAAAAACGGAAACGATTCTTGAAAAAGCTTGGAATTTCAATTAAAATATGGA
>ONJG01000090.1 GCA_900318105.1 uncultured Eubacteriales bacterium | reverse complement strand
TACAACCTACCGGTTAACAGCCGGGTGCTCTACCATTGAGCTATCGAGGCGCAATCGCTTATTGCGACTTTGTTAGTATAGCGGATTAGCAGTTATAAGTCAACCAAGAAATTTTGAAATTTTAAGGGCTTGACGCAGCATCATCACTCTATCTCGGATTCGCGGTTGCTCCTTACTATCCTGATTTTATTACGATACTTTGCGGCATTAATTTCGTCACCCGCCAGTGCATATATCGCCGCGAGCTCCTCCATGGCATCTGTATTGCTCGGAGAAAGCCGCAGAACTTCCTTGAAACACTTCTCCGCACTCTCCGTGTGTCCGAGCGCAACCTCAGCCGTTCCGAGGTAGTGCCACAACGGCCACCAGTCCCTGTATCCCGTCTCGCAGAATGGCTGGAGTATTTCCTTGCCGCCCTGATAATCTCCACTCATGATCCTGTTGCAGCCGTCCTCTATCTTTATGGGCTCCTCGAGTTCCTCAAGCCTGCCCTCTATCTCATCTCTCAGCCCTGCCAGCATATCGTCATCCATATCCTGGGTCTCGAGCTCCGAGCCCGACGAGTACTTGAGAAAATCCTGCCAGGTGAGCTTTGTCTTAAGATAAAGTCCGAGGTTAAGATACTCATATCCGAGGAAGTAATATCCCATGGCAAATTCAGGGTGCATTATGGTCAGTATCTCAAAGGTCTCAAGAGCCTCGGCCTTGAACTTTGCAGCTCTTTCCTCATCCTCGGCTGCCTCTGCCTGGCACTCCTTGCAAACCCTGCCGTAGAGATAGAGAGCTGCGCAGGACTTCGGCTCTATCCTGAGAGCTGCGCGAAGCAGTATACATGCATCCTCGAAATCTCCGCTGTCTGCAGACCTTGCGCCCTCGGATACGAGCATAGGCTCGGCCTGCTCACCTGCGGCATGTTTAATGAAATCCAGATATCTTTCCGCATACACGAAGAACGGATCTCCGCCGACCACCCTGGCCATATCAAATACGATCTCCCTGGCATCTGTGGTTCCCTCATCACCGGACCCATCCGCTGCCCTGACCGGTACGGGAATTCCCATCAGAATATCAGCAGCCCCTATCCTTCCAAGGTAGTCGCTGCTGAGCTCTGCAAACATCATGTCATGATTAATTGCACTTAAATATTTGCTTATTCTGTCTTCCTGTTTATTGTCCATCCCTGTTTTTCGAATCTTTTGATTTCCTCGACACTTATCATGTCCTCCAGATCTGTCCTTATGACATCCTCAAGCATCTCGAACTTACCTGCATCACTGAGCTCTCCGTAAAGAGCTTTGGCAAATGTATAAAGGATTCTGGCCTGATCCTCCTTTTTTTCAAGTCTGTTTTCAAGTCCCTCATCTGACACATATACCGAAAGGCTCTTGAACAGCTCGTATGGCCTTGCACCCGTGTCATTGAGCATCCTCGGAATCGACTCCTTGAATCCACCGTCACCTATGAATGCATCCACAACTCTTGATACCTTTCTGGCTCTCAGCAGCTGGGATGATGTCATATGCCCGCTCGCTATGACCTCATATGGGGCTACATCGGAATATATATATCCGTATCTTTCGGCTTGCTTTCTAAGTGTTGTGCCCTTGTTTGCATACAGCTGCTCGATATGAAGCGGCATGCCGTTTGCAAGTCCGTATGCTTTGTTGAATGAGCGTCCGAACATGGTTTCCGTCTCATACGGAAGTCCCGCCGCTATTATGATATTGACATCGACATTTCCTTCATTCATGAGTTTGGTGACGTTGTACATGAGCTGATATACATTTTCTCTCCTGCCCATCGCAGCCAGAACCTCGGCATTTGTGCTGCCGACATCCACATTAAAGCAGATCAGTCCCGGTCTCGCGTCTGCAAGGAGCCTGATGGTTTCATCGTCGAGATAATCACCGTTCACATTAAACTCAAAGGAAGTAATCCCGTTATCGTTGTTGATTATGTATTCAAATATCCTGTATGCCCTCTCGCTGTTAAAATTGAACCAGCGATCGAAGAAAACGACTTTTTCCACGTCCTTGGCGAGGAAATAGCGAAGCTCTGTGCACACTCTGTTGATACCGAGAGACCTGACGCGAGGATCGGGCAGATACTGCCTGTGAATCGACCTGTCTGTCGTGCCTCTCATTGTCTCATAGTATACGATGCCTCTGCCCGACTCTGTCTTTTCATAAGGGAACGGAAGCTCATGCATATCAACCGGATCGTCGAAAGGATTTACCGTTATTCCGTCCTGAGTTCTGAATGCAAGTCCTGCTATGGTCTCAAACCTGTAATCCATCGAGAGCACCGCTCTGATGAAGTTGTACATAACGGTCTCGCATTCGCCTCTCACCACGTAGTCAACGTATGGATTGTCTCTCATGAAATCATAGGTCTCAAATGAAACCTCCATTCCGCCGATCATGATTCCGTTCTCCGGTGCAGCTTTTTTGAGCATCTGCGCCACTGCCGCTATCTGATGTATGTTTTCGCTGTCAGCGTGCAGATATACAAGATCGTAATAGCCCTGCATTATGCTCTCAAAGATATCCGAGCTTGTCTCATATCTTCCGTATCTGCGCATGTCAAGCTCTATCGGTGCATCGCACAGCACCGAATATAGATATCTCAGCTCAAGATCGCTTCGCTTATTATCCGTGTTAATCGTGGTTAAAAGTATTCTCATAATGATTTGAAGATATGCTTTTATCGGAGGAGCTCAGCCTCCGTAGATCAAGCTTTTCTTCATTACGGCAACGCCGTATATTCTGAAGAAAAGCTTACATTCGTTCCGGCGCTTTGATTCCCAGCAGCCCGAGGCAATTGGCAATCACCGTCTTTGATGCCGACACGAGGGCGAGCTTGGCCCTTCTCTCATCAGCATCATCCACCAGTATATGTTCATCATGGTAGAACTTGTTAAATGCCTGTGCTATGTCCACAAGGTGTCGGGTCAGAAGTGACGGCTCATACTTGTCAGCCGCTTCAATAACAACTTCAGGCACCCTGTATATGAGCTTGGCCAGCGTATATGCGCTGTCGCTTGCAAGATAAGAGGCATCGATATCTCCGCTTCCAATCGCATCGAGCTCCGAAGCATCAGCATTTCTCAGCACGCTCGAAGCCCTTGCGTGTGTGTACTGGACATAAGGTCCGGTCTCACCGTCGAAGTTAAGTACTTTATCCCATGAGAACACATAGTCCTTAATCCTGTTATTGGAAAGTTCCTGGAATATCACGGCACCTATGCCGACTTCCTTTGAAACCTCATCTATATCCACATCCTGTGCGTTTTTCTCACGCATTATCTCCGCGGTTTTGGCAACTGCAGTGTTGAGCACATCCTCAAGGAATACCACTTTACCGTCCCTGGTGGACATCATCACGACATCATCGCCATCGGACAGGCTTACGAGCCCGAACGGTACATGCACGCAGTCTTTTTCCCACTCATATCCCATGAGTTCGAGGACCTTTTTCCACTGTTTGAAATGGAGGTTCTGCTGGGAGGCTACGACGTAGATGCATTTATAGAAATCGTAATGTTCCTTGCGATATACCGCGGCAGCTATATCCCTTGTGACATAAAGGCTCGATCCATCGGACTTTGTAATCATGGCTACTCCGAGCCCATAGTCCTCAAGATCAACTATCTGAGCGCCCTGTGACTCCACCAGAATGCCCTTTTCCTTCATCTCATCAATGAATCTCGGCATCTTGTCGGAGTAAAAACTCTCTCCCGCATATGAGTCAAATTCTATGCCGAGCATGTCATACACGCGGTTGAACTCCGAAAGACTGAGCTCCCTGAACTTCTTCCAGAGCTCCGTTTCCTCGGGTTCTCCCGCCTCCAGTCTAACGAACGTCTCTCTTGCTTCGTCGTCGAGAGCCGGATTGTTTTTTGCTTCCTCGTGAAACCTTGTATAGTAGCTGAGAAGTGTCTTGATAGGATCTTTTGCAAGCTCCTCCTCGCTTCCCCACTTCCTGTATGCGACTATCATCTTTCCGAACTGGGTTCCGTAGTCGCCGAGGTGGTTTATCCTTACGGTATCATAGCCTGTGGCGTCGTACAGTTTATACAGGGCATTGCCTATAACAGTGCTTCTGATGTGACCGATATGAAATGGCTTGGCTATGTTGGGAGATGAATACTCCACTATTACCTTTTTACCCTCACCTATATCGGACCTTCCGTACGAGCCGCCTCTGGCCGATACTTCCTTTACCACGTCTGCCGCAAAGTATGCTCTGTCAATGAAAACATTCACATATGCATTGACATTTTCGACCTTGGAAAATGCAGGATTTCCTTCTGCTTTCTTCGCGATATCTTCGGCGATGATCTGAGGTGCTTTTCTCAGAGACTTGGCAAGCCTGAAACACGGAAAAGCATAGTCTCCCATGCTCTCGTCAGCCGGAATCTCGATTATGTTTCTGATCTCATCCTTGTCCAGGCCGAGGGCCTCATCATATATTTCATTTGCTATCAGTTCTTTAAAATCAATCATAGTTATACCCCGATTGATAATTCTACCAAATTCTGGGACCAAGTTCCATATCTAATTGCTCTGCTGGTCAAGTTCAACAACAGTGCAGCCTTCTCCGCCCTCGTTATATGATGCGGCCTTAAAGGACTTTACATGCCTGTTGCTCTTAAGTTCTTCCCTGAGTCCCTTTTGCAATATTCCGGCACCCCTGCCGTGTATTATGTTTACTTTCCGAAGTCCTGCCAGATACGCATCATCGATATATTTGTTCATCTCGTAGATGGCATCGTCGAGATTCTTTCCTATCAGGTTTATTTCTGTCTTTACGCTCTTTGATTTGCTGAATTTCAGATTGCCGTATTTTGCTTTATTTCTTTCTTTATTTCCTGCCGGCGCCGACTCGGCTATTACGAGATCTCTGATATTTGCATTCATCTTGATCGCACCCAGCCTGATTGTGAGATTTCCTTTCTGATCCGGAAGGCTCTCAACTTCGCCGTTCTGGTCAAGTCCGGTGTGCTTGATTCTCATACCGATTTTGAGGTCCTCGGGTTCGGGGACTTTACCGGTCTGAACGCTGTCAGGCTTTTTGATTTTCGTATCTGCCGCAAGAGCTTTTTCGGCTTCCCTGAGTTCGCGCCTGCCCTTGGCTGCTCCTCCGGATATATGTCCTGTGTCAAAGCCTCGCTCTGGCTCTCTGTTCTTGATGTCACGCAGTTCCTCCGTTATGTCATCTATGGTTGACTGCGCATCGCGGAGCATGGCCCTGGCCTTGCTCCTGGCTTCTTCGAGTATCCCATCAGCCTCTTCCCTTGCTTTTTCGAGCTCCTTCATCGCGGCATCAAGCGCGGTATCGGCTACGGCTTTTTCCTCTCCGGCAGCAAGAAGCGTCGCTTCGGCTTCTGCCTGATCCTTCTCCACTTTGGAAACGGCTTTTTCAAACTCCATCTGCTCGCTTCCGAGGAGCTCTTCGGCTCTTTTGATTATGTCATCGGAGAGACCGAGTTTTTTAGATATTTCAAATGCATTTGATTTGCCCGGAAGGCCCATTCTGAGTTTGTATGTCGGGGACAGTGTCTCCACATCGAACTCCATGGATGCGTTTGAAACTCCCTCGGCCTCAAGTGCATATTTTTTCAGCTCTGTATAATGCGTCGTGGCAGCAACGAGCGCCCCCGCTTCTTTAAGCCTCTCGAGTTCTGCAATTCCAAGGGCTGCGCCCTCGAGAGGATCGGTTCCGGCACCGAGCTCATCGAGCAGCACCAGGCAGTTCTCCCCGGCGTCCTCAAATATCTTTATTATATTTTTCATATGTGATGAGAACGTGGACAGGCTCTGCTCTATGCTCTGTTCATCCCCTATGTCCGCATATATCTCCCTTAAAAACGGTGTGGAACTGTTCTCATCGGCCGGTATGTGAAGTCCGCACTGAGCCATCATGCATAACAGGCCTATGGTCTTCAGTGTTACTGTCTTGCCTCCCGTATTGGGTCCGGTTATGAGCAGAGTGCTGAATCCCTTTCCGATCTCGACATTGATTGGTACTACTTTGGACGGATCAATCAGAGGGTGCCTCCCGCTCTTTATATCTATGTATGCCTGATCATTTATGGAAGGAGCGATGCCCTCCATCATGCACGACAACCTGCCCTTTGCAGCTATGAAATCGAGTTCTGCCAGGAGTTTCTGGTTGTTTTTGAGTCTTGCTTTATTCTCAGCCACTCTCCCGCTGAAGGCTTCAAGTATGCGGCTTATCTCTGCCTGCTCATCCATTTCAAGCTGCCTCAGCTCGTTGTTTAATGTGACCACAGCCTGCGGTTCTATAAACAGAGTCGCACCTGTGGATGACTGATCATGAACCATTCCGGGATACATGTTTACGTACTCTTTTTTTACCGGTATTACATACCGGCCGTTACGCATGGTAACTATGGCCTCCTGCAGCTGTGACCTGGCAGACGATGTGGATATCATCTTGCGAAGCCTTGACTTGATAAGCTCATTCTTGCTGTGAATATCACGCCTTATTCTGCGAAGCTCAGGCGAAGCATTGTCAGCCATTTCATCCTCCGTGATAATGGCTGCCGATATATCCTGTTCGAGTTTAACGGGCGGGTCCAGCAGTGATGTAATCTCCGCTATGGTGCTGATACCATCCGGCATGTCATCGGAAGTAAGAAAGGCTTTTACGGTTCTGGATGCC
>ONJG01000091.1 GCA_900318105.1 uncultured Eubacteriales bacterium | reverse complement strand
GTGGTAAGGTTGAAATGGTGAGGTAAGAGCTCACCGGTGCTGTGGAGACACAGCAGCCGTGTAAACCCCATCCGGAGCAAGACTAAACAGGGCATTTAGTGGTGCGGCCCGTACCCGCCCGCAGGTAAGTCGCATGACGCCGCAAGCAATTGCGGTGCTAGATGGATGATCGCCAGATACAGAACCCGGCTTATGGTCTGCCCGATAATACTGCTTTTGACAGAGGTCATATGGAATACAGACTCGGAATTGATGTGGGATCGACCACCGTAAAACTGGTCCTGCTCGACGAAAAGAATAATGTAGTTTATTCGAAGTACGAAAGGCATATGTCCAGCGTATTCGAAAAGGCCGGAGAGATGATCAAGAACCTGAGAGATGAGATGGGAAATATCCCGGTCAGGTCAGTGATTACGGGCTCCGGCGGTCTTTCATTGGCCGATTTGTTCGGAATCAAATTCGAGCAGGAGGTAATAACCTGCAGCAAAGCGGTTGAAGAATTGATTCCCGAGACCGACGTAGCCATAGAGCTCGGCGGAGAGGATGCAAAGATTACTTTCTACGGCTCAACAATCGAGCAGAGAATGAACGGCACCTGCGCCGGCGGAACAGGTGCATTCATAGACCAGATGGCTGTTTTGTTAAACACGGACGCATCCGGTCTTAATGAAGCCGCAAAAGAATACAGCATCATATATCCGATTGCGTCAAGATGCGGAGTGTTCGCAAAGACCGACATACAGCCGCTCATCAACGACGGTGCTAAAACATCGGATATTGCAGCATCGATTTTCCAGGCCGTAGTCAATCAGATGATATCCGGTCTTGCATGCGGTCATCCGATCAAGGGTAATATCGCTTTTCTGGGCGGTCCGCTCGAGTATCTGTCAGAACTCAGACTGAGGTTCAAGGAAACTCTCAATCTGAAAGATGAAAATATAATCTTTCCCGATAATGCCAAATTCTTTGTAGCCATTGGCGCTGCATATCTTGCAGACAAAGAAAACCCCAGAGAGCTGGATGATATCTTATCAAGACTTGATAATGCCAACCCGGATGAGGTGTCGGATACAAAATATCTCAGGCCTTTGTTTGAGAGCGAAGAAGAACTTAAAGCATTCAGGGAGAGACACGCCAAGGCCTGCATCGTAAGGAGTGATATAAAGGATGCAAGCGGGCCTGTATTCCTCGGTATTGATGCCGGCTCCACAACTACAAAAGCCACTTTGATAAACCAGGATAAAGAAATACTGTATGAGCACTACAGCAACAACGACGGAGATCCTCTCGAAGTAGTCCGCTTCGTGCTCAAGGATATATATTCAAAGCTTCCGGAAGGAGCATATATAGGCCGCTCGGTTGTAACCGGATACGGAGAGGGCCTGATTCAGGCTGCATATAAGGTTGATGCAGGTGAGATAGAGACTATGGCGCACTACAAAGCTGCGCGCCAGTTCATGCCTGATGTCTCATTCATACTTGATATCGGCGGCCAGGACATGAAATGCATGCAGATACACGATGGTGCCATAAGCAGCATCATGCTCAACGAAGCATGCTCATCCGGCTGTGGTTCTTTCATTGAAACATATGCCAAATCTGTAAATATGAGCGTACCTGAGTTTGCCTCCGAGGCTCTTAAATCCACCAGACCCGTGGACCTCGGAACGCGCTGCACGGTATTCATGAATTCCAAGGTTAAACAGGCACAGAAGGAAGGATCTTCCATCGCGGATATATCCGCAGGCCTTTCATATTCAGTTATAAAGAATGCGCTTTATAAGGTCATAAAGCTCAGGAACACGGAAGACACAGGTCCGAACGTGGTCGTTCAGGGCGGTACATTCCTCAACGAAGCAGTACTTCGGAGCATTGAGATTATACTGGAAAAGGATGTTGTAAGACCTGATATCTCAGGCCTGATGGGTGCGTACGGCTCAGCCATAATAGCCTGCGATGATTATGTACCGGGCGAACGCTCAACTTTGCTCGGTCTTGATGAGGTGGACAGTTTCAGTGTCACCACATCAAACGCCAGATGCGGAAGGTGCGGCAACAACTGCCTGCTTACGGTTTCGAAGTTTGCCGACGGCAGCAGATATATAACGGGTAACAGATGCGAAAAAGGTGCGGGCGTCACTACCGAAAAGTCCGACCTGCCAAACCTGTATAAGATTAAAAACGAGCTGCTCTTTAACAGGCCGGTACTCAGCGAAGACAAGGCTAAGAGAGGTATCATAGGTATCCCGAGGGTGCTTAACATTTATGAGAACTATCCGTTCTGGCACGCTTTCTTTACAAAGCTTGGCTTCAGGGTTGTGATCAGCCCTCCGACCGACAAGGACATGTATCAGAGCGGCATGGATTCCATTTCCTCCGATACCGCATGCTATCCGGCCAAGGTCGTGCACGGTCATATCAAGTGGCTTGTGGAGAACGGTATTAAGAGAATTTTCTATCCGTCCATTAACTACGAAGCGGTAGAGGATAAAGACGCACCCAACCATTACAACTGTCCGGTTGTTGCGACTTATCCCGAGGTAATCGACAAGAATATGGCTGATTATTTCTATGATAATAATGTCGAGTTCTATCATCCTTTCGTTCCATACGATAACGACGAGAGATTCATCATGGAGATGACCAAGTTCTTTTCGGGATCAAGGCATGTGGACCTCGCCAGCACAGAGAACATAATTGAAAGCTATCATCTCGAAAATGACAACAGGGAATACAGTCTCTACGGAATAGGTACGGATACTCTTGAAATAGAGCACGCCCTGACTGCGGGCAGAAATGCTCAGAGAGTATATAAGAGAAAGGTAGCCGAGGCCGGAGATGCCGCTCTCAAATATATGAGAGAGCATGGAAAGAAAGGAATCATCCTGTCCGGCCGTCCGTATCACATCGATCCTGAGATAAATCATGGAATAGATGAGCTTATAACACAGCAGGATATGGTGGTGCTCTCTGAGGACTCTGTATCCTGGAAGGTAAGCGCCGCAAGACCTATAAGAATACTCGACCAGTGGGTATATCATTCCAGGCTGTATAAGGCTGCCATATATGCCGGACGCCACGACGATGTCGAGGTCATCCAGCTCAATTCATTCGGATGCGGACTTGATGCCGTTACGACGGATGAAGTTGATGAACTGCTGGAGCAGAACAACAAGCTCTATACGGTTCTTAAAATTGATGAAGGCGCAAATCTCGGTGCTGCCAAGATAAGAATCAGATCTCTCAAGGCTGCGCTTGATGAGAGAAAGAAGCTCGGAACCAAATCAAAAGGCATAAACGTTCCTTACGTCAGGAAGATTTTCACCAAGAGGATGAGGCTCGACGGATACACTCTGCTCGTGCCGCAGATGTCTCCGGTACACTTCCAGTACTTTGAGCCGATTTTCCGCACAGTGGGATATAATGCTGTCTTGCTTCCCGCCGTAACCAAGGAATCGGAAGAGGAAGGCCTGAGATATGTCAATAATGACGCTTGCTATCCGACCATAGTCACTCTCGGCCAGATTATCTATGCGCTCAAGTCGGGAGAGTATGACCTTAACAAAACCGCAGTCTTTATGTCCCAGACGGGAGGAGGCTGCAGAGCGAGCAATTATGTGGCTCTGCTCAGAAAGGCCCTCAAGGACCTCGGCATGGAGCAGGTGCCTGTCATATCATTTAACATGGTGGGACTTGAAAAGAATCCGGGATTTAAACTCACTCTCCATCTGCTGAGGCAGCTTGTGTTTGCATCGCTTTACGGAGATCTCATGATGAAGTGCCTTTACAGAGTGCGTCCTTACGAGATTGAAAAGGGAAGCGCAGAAGCGGTGATGAACTCTTGGTTCAGAAAGATAGTCGATAACTGCGTCAATCTGAACAAAAATGAGTTCAAATGGAACCTGCAAAAGATAGTCGATGACTTTGACAGCATTCCGATACACGAGGACATGGTAAAACCAAGGGTCGGAATAGTGGGAGAGATACTGGTCAAATACCATCCGAATGCAAACAACAATCTCGTTGAGATTATCGAGCAGGAAGGCGGAGAGGCCGTCGTGCCGTCGTTTGTTGATTTCTTTGAATACACCTTCCTCAATAAGATTTACAATTACTCGAATCTTTCGGGAACGTATAAGGACATGCTTGTAAACAAAGCGGCAATCAGCTTCGTTGAACATTACAGGAAGTACGTGAGAGCTGCTTGCGAAAAGAGCAAAAGGTTTGAGCCGGATCATCATATCGAGGAAACTGCAGCCAATGCGGAGAGATTCATATCCGTCGGAAACCAGTGCGGAGAAGGATGGCTTCTGACAGGTGAGATGGTCGATCTCATCGATGACGGCATCAAGAACATACTCTGCCTTCAGCCATTTGCCTGCCTGCCGAATCACGTAGCGGGCAAGGGAATGCTCAAGGCTCTCCGTCAGTATGATGATAAAGCCAATATCGTGGCTATTGACTACGATCCGGGTGCATCCAGCGTCAATCAGCTCAATCGTATCAAGCTGATGATGTCCACGGCATTCAAGAATCTTGAAGATTCTGCAAGTTAAGATTATAATGATTATAGGCAGGCGCTCGTGCGCGGCCTAAAACAATATCAGGAGGCGTCACCAATGGGCAGACATGGGACAATTGCAAACAGAAAATCAGCTCAGGATTCCAAAAGAGCTGCGATGTTCACAAAGTATTCAAGACAGATAATCGTTGCAGCAAAGGGCGGAGGAGACCCTGAATTCAATCCATCCCTCAGAGTTGCGATCGATAAGGCCAAAGCCATCGGAATGCCCAATGACAATATAAACAGAGCCATCAAGAAGGGAACCGGAGAACTCGGAGGAGAGTCGTACGACGAGCTCCAGTTCGAGGGATACGGACCAAGCGGCGTTGCCGTAATCGTAGAGGCCCTTACAGACAACAAAAACAGAACGGCTGCGTTTGTCAGATCCGTATTTGATAAAAACGGCGGAAATCTCGGTACACCGGGCTGCGTATCATATATGTTCTCACGCAAGGGCGTTGTGATTGTCGATTCAGAAGGCCTTGATGAGGATGAAGTAATGATGGTTGCCCTGGATGCCGGTGCCGATGACATGATCGTTAACGAAGATAACTTCGAAATCAGAACGGAACCATCTGCGTTTAACGATGTGCATCAGGCCATAAAGGATGCCGGATATGAGATTTTCGAGGCAGAGATCGAACAGATTCCTTCAATGGAAGCAAGCGTAAGCGATGATGATGCAATCAAGTCGCTTACCAAACTCATCAATTCTCTCGAAGAAAATGACGACGTACAGAAGGTATATTTCAACTGCGATCTCGATTTATAACAGTTCGATTTCCTGGGATATACGTTCAGGTCTTCTTAATTGAACCTACACTTCCTTAAAGGGATTCCGATGCGGAAGCGTTATGTAAAGCCCTCACAGAGGGGACTACAGAGGCCAGGCTCAGGGAGTACCCACCTTATCAATTCGATAGGGCGTCAATTAAAGACCGAACGGTATTCCGGGTTTTTTTATATTTTTTATAGCGGTCTTAGGTAAGGGACGAAGATATGAAAATTCGAATTATTAATATCAAAAACATCGAAGGCTTCAAAATCGGCAATGCCGAAAACATCGATAAAGGAACCGGATGCACCGTCATTATCAGCGAAGACGGAGCAGTCGGAGGAGTTGATGTAAGGGGCGGAGGACCGGCAACGAGAGAAACCGATCTTTTGAGGTCCGAAAATACAGTAAATGCCGTTAATGCCGTTGTCCTTTCGGGTGGTTCCGCATTCGGGCTTGAGGCGGCATCAGGCGTTATGAAAGAACTGTCAGACAGAGGCATTGGATTTGATACGGGATACGGCAGAGTCCCTATAGTATGCGGAGCCTCTCTTTTTGATTTAAGCGTCGGAGACGGCAGTACATACCCTGACATCGAAATGGGCAAAGAAGCCGTCAGAAACGCATATGAGGGCATATTCGAGCATGGTAACAGAGGAGCCGGCACAGGAGCCAGCGTAGGAAAGATAAAGGGCATGGAAAGAGCCATGAAGTCCGGACTCGGCACCTTTGCCTGCGGAGACAATTATGTGCAGGTCGGCGCAATAGTCGCGGTTAATGCTGTCGGAGATGTATATAACGGAGCCGGAAACATTATAGCGGGTCTCAGGACCGAAGAAGGAGACCAGATTTACGGAAGCATCAAGACGCTTAAACCCATTGTCCATAATTACTCCGAGCCTGTTATTGAAGATGAAGTCTCAGGCGAGAGAATTGTCGGACGTGATACCAAATCGTACAACAAAGCAGAAATTGCCACCGCAATAAAGAACGCTTTCAGCAACAGAATTAAGGACAACGCCATCATATCGGAGAATTTCGCAACAGCTGAAACCGATAAAAACGGCTCCGATGATATCGAATCAATCACGGATTTCTACACTTCGGATATGATGGTAACAGGCCAATTCCCCAAAGAGGAGATCAAAAGGGCACAAGAGGAAGAATCAGAAGAACAGGAAACTGCTCAGGATGAAATTATTGAAATTCCTCAGCATGAAGAGCCGGATAACACTCAGACTGATGATGAAGTACCGACTGTTTCATCCGTTCTTAACTCAGAGCCTGAGGATGATGATATGGGATATGATATTTCCTTTAACACGACCATAGCCTGTATCATCACAAATGCAAAACTGACAAAGCCACAGGCCAACAAACTCGCATCGATACTGCATGATGCTTATGCAAGAGCGATTAAACCCGTTCACAGCACAATGGATGGAGATACGGTATTTGTTCTGTCATCCGGTACCGCAGATGTCAATTTTGATGCATTTGCCGCGCTTTCCACAGATGTGCTTCAGTATGCGATTATCGATGCTGCGTCTTCTGCAAAGAGTGCATACGGACTTCCGGCTGCCTGTGATGTTATCAAGAAATGAAAGAAGTAGTATTAATTGACGGAAACAGTCTGCTGTTTCGCGCATATTTCGCGATGCGGCCGATGGTAAATTCAAAAGGCATACACACCCAGGGCGTGTTTGCCTTTGTTAATATGCTTAACAAGATTATCAGGGATTACAAACCCGGTTATCTCGCAGTTGCTTTTGATATGAAGGGCGGCACATTCAGGCATGATAAGTACAAAGATTATAAGGCAGGCCGCCAGCAGACCCCGCCCGAGCTGCTCGCTCAGATACCTCTCATGCATAAAGTACTGGAGGCAATGAACATAGCGGTCCTCGAAAAGGAAAAGTACGAGGCGGATGATATCATCGGCACTGTTGCAAAGGATGCGAGCCAAAAGGGCCTCGGCACTCTTATAATCACGGGCGACAAGGATGAACTTCAGCTCATAGACGAAAATGTAAACGTACTGATAACCAAAAAGGGTATCAGCGAATTTGATATCTATGATATCGATAAGATGAATGAAAGGTACGGCCTCAGCCCGTCTGCTTTCATCGATTTAAAAGGTCTCATGGGTGACAGCTCGGACAATATACCGGGCATATCAGGCATAGGCGAAAAGAAAGGACTCGCACTTCTCCATGAGTACGGAAGTCTGGAGGATGTTCTTGAACATGCGGATGAAATTAAAGGCAAGATGGGTGAGAACGTAAGGGCCGGAAAAGAAAGCGCCAGGCTTTCCAAATGGCTTGCAACAATCAACACGGACTCTCCCGTTGAATACACATGGGATGAGCTTAAGTTCACGGATCCCGACATTAAAAAACTCACAGAGATATATACAGAACTTGAATTCAACCAGTTCCTGAAACAACTGGGCGCTTCATCCGCTGATATTTCATATACCGCCGGAGGCGAAGACAAGGAAAAACTGGACAAGGAATTTGCCTCGATTAAAAGAGTCGATGAATCCGGGTTTTTCGCTGCATGCGGAGAGGATTGCGAGATCTTCATTGAGCTTGCCACTGATTGTTCACATGTCAATGAGCCGGAAATCCACGCAATTGCACTTTATAATGCCGCAGAGGGAATTGCATATTTAAGCGAATCGCAGATTGAGATCATGAGCGCGGCATCGGAGATTGCCGGAAGAAACTTCAGGCTGTCCGGTGCAGGTCTTAAAAAGGTGCTTTATTCTCTTATTTCAATAAATGACGAAGAGTACAAAGCAGGGCACGATATAACCATTGCGGAGTACCTGCTTGACCCCAACAGACAGAAATACCCAATGGATAAACTGATGCTGCGACACATCGGTATAACTGTTTCCGATGATGAGGCAGCTGTATACGCCGACGATGTCAATAACAGGAGCGCGGGAATCAGCGCGGAGGACTGCCTGCTGAGAGCATTTTATTCTTCAAAGATCAGGAACAATCAGACATCGTTGCTTGAAGAAAACGGCCTTACGGATCTCTTTGAAAAATGCGAGATGCCTCTTGTGTTTACACTGGCTTCGATGGAATACCAGGGAATCCGCTGCGATGCAGAAGTTCTGAAATCGATAGGAGAGGAACTCAGCGAAGCAATTTCCGGCTTTGAGGAATCAATCTACAAACAGGCCGGACAGGAATTCAATATCAATTCTCCAAAGCAGCTTTCGCATATTCTCTTTGAAGAGATGGCAATTCCTTATCCCAAACAAAAAAGCAAATCGGGAACATATTCCACAGCGGCGGATATTCTGGAAAAACTGAGAGCGGACAATCAGATAGTCGATGACGTTCTGAATTACAGAAAGCTCAGCAAGCTCAACAGCACATATGTCGAGGGTCTGCTGCCTTTGATAGGACATGACGGAAAGGTGCGGCCTCACTTCATGCAGACGGTTGCAGCCACCGGCAGACTGAGCTGCACGGAGCCAAATCTTCAGAACATCCCTGTCCGGGATGATTACGGGAGACTTATAAGAAAAGCCTTTATCACAGACGGTCCGGACCATGTTTTCGTGGGTTCCGACTATTCCCAGATAGAGCTCAGAATACTCGCATCCCTCAGCGGAGATGAGTCACTTATAGGCGATTTCAGATCAGGCAAGGACATTCACAGAGCCACGGCATCGAGGGTGTTCGGCATTCCTGAGGAAGATGTGACTCCTCTTGACAGGACCAGGGCCAAGGCCGTCAACTTTGGTGTTGTTTACGGCATGAGCGGATTCGGCCTCGGAGAGAGCCTTAATATCACCAGGAGCGAAGCTCAGAAGTATATAAGCGATTATTTTGAAAAGCACGCTGCCGTCAAGAATTATCTTGATGAGAGGATAGCAGAAGGCGAGAATGACAGACAGGTAAGGACATATTTCGGGAGAATACGCCAGATACCTGAGTTTGCATCGAGGAAGTTCATGGAAAGGGAGCTCGCAAAAAGGCTTGCCATGAACACACCGATACAGGGTACGGCTGCTGACATCATAAAGATTGCGATGAACAGTGTCTCCGATGAACTTCGAAAGAGAAATCTTGAATCAAAGCTTATACTTCAGATACATGATGAACTTATAGTCGAAGGTCCTGAAAGTGAAGAACGCGAAGTAAGGGAACTGCTTGATACCTGCATGAAAAATGCTGCAGACCTTGCGGTCGAGCTAGTCTGTGATATTCACAGCGCAGATACGTGGTATGATCTCAAGTAGAAAAGTTTCATACAGAACTTTGTTAAGAGGTGCAGACTTATGAAGACTATTGCTGTTACAGGCGGAATTGCATCAGGCAAGACCATGGCATGTTCTTACCTGAAAAATCTCGGATATGTCATCATTGATGCTGACGAAATGGCCAGGTCAATAACCGGTCCCGGAGGCAAGGCCATGCCTTATATACTCGAGCATTTCGGCCCCGATTTTGTAAATGAAGAAGGCGGGCTTGACAGGGCAGCCATGAGAGATCTTGTATTCAGGAATCCGGATAAACTCAGGATACTTGAAGAAGGTACGACCGATGTCGTACTCAGTGATATAGAAAAAATCAAAGAGGAGAGGGCAGAAGCCGGAGATAAGCTGCTTTTCTTTGATATCCCGCTTCTTTTTGAAAAGAATCAGCAGGATAAATATGATGCGGTATGGGTGATAACCGCGGACAGATCCATCCGTATAAACAGGATTATTTCAAGAGACGGAATGGAAGAGTCGATGGCGGAACTTATAATGGATTCGCAGGAGGATGAGGATAAAAAGATCGAAAAAGCCGATTTTGTAATATACAATAACGGGAATCTGACAGAGCTCTACCGCTCGCTGGATGATGCTTTGTCTCACTATCTCTAGGGCTTTAAGCTCTGATTTTTAAACGCTTTTATAAAAACTTGAAATTTGGTCTTGCATTTTATCAGCGCGATGTTTATAATTTGCAAGTGACGTGTGGATGTGGCGGAATTGGTAGACGCGCATGGTTGAGGGCCATGTGGGTGAAACCGTGCTG